>JAGWQP010000200.1 GCA_028876805.1 Acidobacteriota bacterium
GCAGACCGCGTTGATGTGGGCAGCTGCTGCGAGCCACGGCCCGACAATGCGCGAACTGTTGGCCCGCGGCGCACGGGCGGACGCAGCTTCAGACACCGACCTGATGACGCCGCTGGTCAGTGCGGAGCCGCGTGCCCAGCCTCGTCCGCCGGGGGGAATGACGGCGATGCTGTTTTCTTCGCGCGAAGGCTGCATGGATTGCGTCAAGGGGCTGGTTGACCACGGCGCGAAGCTCGACCTGGCGGACCCCGAGGGTGTGACGCCTCTAATCTCGGCTCTGTTCAACGCCCATTTCGACGTCGCCAAATACCTGATCGAGCAGGGTGCGGATATCAACAAGTGGGACTGGTGGGGCCGCAGCCCGCTGTATCTGGCCGTGGACTACAACACGCTGCCGCATGGGGGGCGCCCGGATCAGCCCTCCCTGGATGAAACGCAGCCGATCGACATAATTCGAGCCCTGCTAGAGAAGGGCGCAAACCCGAATCTCCAGTTGAAGCTCTTGCCGCCGTATCGCTCCACGGGCGCGGATCGCGGTGTGGATACCATGCTGAGTGTGGGCACGACGCCTCTGTTGCGCGCCGCCAAAGCGCAGGACGCTCCGGCCATCGAGCTTCTGCTCGAGCACGGCGCCCTGGTCGATCTCGCCAACAGCCAAGGCATGACGCCGACGGTGGCGGCCTCGGGCATGGGATCGGTGGACGCAGACACGCGCGGTTACTACTACACCTCCGATATCCAGGAGCGCGCCGTTCGGTCGTTGGAAATGCTGCTGGCGCACGGGGGACGAGTGGACGGACGTGCGGGCCGCTTCCAACAAGCACCTCTGCACGGCGCCGCGTTCTGGGGATGGAACAACGTCGTCGAATATCTCTTAAGCAAGGGAGCCGACATCAACCTCACTGACGGGCGAGGTTTCACGGCCGTCGATTACGCCATGGGGCGTGCCGGCGGCAACAGCCGCGGGGGCCAGCGCATCGATATCCACAAGGACACCGCGGACCTGCTGATGTCCAAAGGAGGGATCGCCGGAACTCCCGCCCCGCAGACCGTCGGCCGCGGCGGCCCTCGAAGACCGTAACGTCGACCTTGCGCTCGATATCCAGGTGGCCCGTGATCAAATGAACGATTACCGGCCACTCGCTCGAGCATCGTTCGCCGAGTATCGCCGCCATCCGTACCGGGCGCACGTGGTGGAAGGGCCTGGGACAGCCCAAAATGTACTCAGTTGCTGGTTCGACCCAGTAAATCGATACGGCTCAAAATCGTAATCGTCGAACTGCCCTCGACCAGAACGGACACGAGAGCGGTACGAAACCACGTCATCCTCGAGGCGCTGAAGCTGCGCGAGAATGCGTTGGAGCGACAAATTTATATTCATCGAGGGCGGAATTGCTTTACGTAGCTCAGCTCAGTTCGGCTTGTGGTCGGTAACTCGAAGCTGACCTGGAAGCAGATTAAAATCAAGACTATTTGGCCTGGATCGAGCGGCGGTTTCGAGGGCATGTTCTAATCGATCCAGATGGGCGTGTTTCGCGCTCAGCGAGTCTAGCTCAGCTAGGCGGGGCGCCCGAACCGATCTACGAATCTTGCGAAGAGGGAGCAACAATGATCCGAACACTCAGGAAGATGCTGTGCATTTCAATGGCGTTGGTGGCGATAGTGTTGAGTGTGACCGCGGTAGCCAGCGCACAATGGGACCCATATCCGTGGAAGAGAGTGCCGCGGACCCCCGATGGCAAGGTCGATTTGAATGCTTCGGCACAGAGCACGCCTTACGGCAAACCCGATCTCTCCGGCTTTTGGATGCCGGACGATCCTGTCAAGCACTTGCTCAATCTCGCCGCCGACCTGAAGCCGGAGGACGTGCCGCTCAAGCCGTGGGCGCGCGAGCTCTACAATAGGCGCATCGAAAACAACGGCAAGGATCACCCCGGCGTGTCCTGTCTGCCGTCCGGCATTCCGGAAAAGGACAACATCCCCGACGGCCTCAAGCTGGTTCAGACCGAAGATCTCGTGTTACTCCTCCACGAATCCCGCACCATCTACCGGCAGATCTTCACAGACGGGCGGCCGCTCCCCAAAAACCCGCAGCCGACATGGATGGGGTATTCCATCGGTCATTGGGACAAGAACACATTCGTCGTAGAGACGATCGGACAAAACGGCAAGACATGGCTCGACATGCGAGGGCTACCCGGGACCGAAGCCCTGCGCGTCATCGAACGCTTTACCCGGCCCAAGATCGGGCATATGGACATCGAGGTCACCATCGACGATCCGGAGGCATACACGAAGCCGTGGACCGTCAAGCTCGCCTGGGCCCTGCAGGCGGATACAGATCTCATCGAGAGCATCTGCGAAGAGAACAACCGGGACCCGGCGCATATGGTGGGAAGGTGACACCTGGAGGGTTGTCGCCGTCCAGGTGATTGACGCAGACGGCAGAGTCAACGTCACGCCGGGCGCCGGATCGACGGTGGCTAGGTCTACCTAGAAGAGGTGCGGGATTGCTTGCACTTCTCTAAACTCAAGTCCTGACAAAGGGACAAAGAGATGGGTCGGAGTAGCGCTCCGTACGGCGGACGCGCCCCCGAACCGCTGAACCGGTCGGGATCGCCATCGCCCCTTCTCGTTGCATCGGCGGCCACCACGCCCTCGATCAGCCTGCCGACCGCCATCTCACCCGAAATCCGGCTGCGCAACTGCATCGCGGCCTGCGAGCAGCTGGGTAGTGGCCGCAGCGTCCGCTCGAGCGACCCCCGGGCCCGAACGAGGAGTCTGTTTGTCCGGCGTCCGGCGCGCGAAACCTGATCGTGCTCTCCGCCCCCTGCGCGGCAATGGGCGAACCCCGACAAGGTTGCGGCTGATCTCGCCGAATTTGAGCACCATTGCGCAGATCCGCAGTCTCGGGCGGCAGTCCCAGCGGATGGTTGCTAACAAAGAACAGCCCGACTCTCGGCGCGTGCGCGATCTTTTATCCAAGGGAGCAATCTGAGAAAGGCTTCGTCAGGCTCGCTAGCGAGATCGTCAGGACCGTCGACCAGCGCTTCAAACTGATCGCTCGACTCGCCGAGATCACCTTGCTCGCAGCTCTCAACAAACTGTCCCCAAGCCGACGGCGGGCGGGTCGGCTGGAAGCTGGTGTCGGGCCGAGCGATGGCTGATCGAATCAGAGGGGCGGCTTATGTTGTTGAACGCCGCCCCTCTGGAAACCCCACTTTGCGCGTCGCAAACAAGTGCTTGCCCGAACTGCACGCGGGCGACACAGTACCCGAGGAGATGTAGTCACACAGACCGTCATCGATGGCTCGGTATGTTGCAAGGAGCCTGACGGTTGCGCACTTCCGCAAGCAGCGTTCAATGGTTGACCACTAGACGGCCGATACACCGGCCGTTGAGCCGAGATCGGAAACTTTTTGAAACTGGAGAGAAAAGCAGCTCTTCCGACTGGTCGAACCGTCTCGACACACTGTCCGGCAAAGTCCACCGGCGGCGCCTCAATGTGGCTGGGCCCTGGGTGCCTTTTCGGAAATCAATTCCGTGTCTTCGAGGATTTGACCATCCGGTGTCCGCGCCTCGAAGCGGGCCGTCAAACCATCAACCTGCACAACCATGAAATTCTCCGTGCTGACAACCTTGCTGGTGATCCCAGCCGGCGGAGTGTCCACATCATAGAGGGGTGCCCCACCACCTCCAGTAACGAAATAGTGCACGCCGTTTTGCACGTAATGCTGGTAGTTGTGGTCGTGACCGAAGAACCCAGCCGTGAGCCGGTATTTCTCGAACATGGGCTCGAGCGCGGTCATGTGCGGATTGTCTCCCTGCCGGCGCTTCACCGCGGTCATCGGAGGGTGGTGCGCAAACAGGAAGCGAAAGTCGGCCTTCTGCGCCTCCCGTAAATCGTCCTCCAGCCATCGCGTCTGCTCCTGCCAGAACGAATCGCGTTGGGTCTTTGTTTCGGCCGCGTTCTCTATATCGCTGTCAATCACCATGAAGTGCGCGTTTCCCCAGTTGAACGAGTAATACGCCTTGGCATTCAGAAAGTCGAAGTAGCTTAGAGCATTTTGTTCGTGATTGCCGAGGGATGGAAAGAATGCGGCCTTTCGCAGCAATTCCCGTTCGGCATCGAAGAAGATAGGCCACAGGGCCGGGTCGTTGCCGTCCGCCACCAGGTCGCCAGTATGAAGGATGAAATCGGGGCTTGCATATTTCAGAATTCCGTTAATGACGGTTCGATGCACGTCATGCCGTGTCCGGGTGTCGCCGTAAACCACGAACTGAAATCGCCCTTCGCCGTCGGATGGCGTCTTGAAAGAACCCTTACCTGCCTCTCCAGGGAATACCTGATAATAGTAGATCGTTCCTGGCTTGAGGCCGAGGAAGGCGGTTTTTTGCGCACGCAGAACTGGTGCAGTCTTGTCCGCCTTGTTCGGTTCGGTGCCTAAAAAAGCTTCACCAGTTTGGACAACCCACATTACCGTAGCGGATCGCGGGCCAACGTTCACTACGTACGGGCCGCCAACCACCTTTTCCGATGGAGCCGACTGTGCGAATACGTTCCGCGGAGATCCACCAGCGATTAGGGCCAGAATAAGACGTGCGACAAACTGGGGAAAAACTCCTCGCATCGGTAACACCTCCGTACCAGCATGCCGCAGTTTCGTGACGTTTTCATGACAGCGAATTACAGTTAAGTGTGGCGAACAGGGTCCTCAACAGGGTTGTGCGAAACGGTAAGTAAGGTCGCGTGCGCCACCGCCTGAGGGTGAACGGCGTTTATGAGCTGCCTTTCGGTTGAGCGAAGAAGTTCCTCGCCGCCGGCCTGGCTTCGCAAATCTCAGAGGCTGGGAAACTGGCCGACATCGCGACCGCCGACGAGACCGCGTAGGGCCCGGACCTCGCCAAGCTGGGCGCGCCCGATTTCACCGGATTCGTGACGCGCCACGCAGATCAGTTGAATCCTGGGCGCGCTAGGCTAATCATTACGGCGCTACACTTGTCAGCTCGTTGTTTCTGACATGGTGGAACGCTCGCGACGGATCTGGCTGGTTAGGAGCCTCCAGTGCCGCACCGGTGGCTTTGCATGCTGCCGAGGTTTTTTACGGCTGCCGCCGTCGTGATCGGAAACATCGGATGGCCGGCACTACCGAATTACACTGCTTATCCAGTTCGCACCCCGGATTTGATTCGATCGACCCGCCGGGTGCGAAGGTTGGGCCAGGTTTCGTCGATTGGATCGCCAGAGTCACACCGGACTGCGTGCTGGACGCCTCTATCAGATCATGATTGGAACCGAAAACCAGATTGTGCGTTCACCGGGATTCGGACGTTGACCTGAGCGATGCCTGCTACCATGCCGGGTGCCGAGCCTGTGTACTCAAACGTCGACAGGCCGCCGACGGTGGCCGAGACGGCGGCAACCAAGTTCTTCAGTCCCGAGCCGTCCGCAGGAGTGATCGCACCCGTCACACCGGCAGGTGTAGTCAGGCCTTCGCCTGTCTTGTAGACCGAAATAACCGTCCCTTGACAGCGGGCGCAGGTGTCGCCGGCGTAGACCAAGCCTGCTGGGACCGAACCCCATTCCTAGCATTCGAGGTATCAAGCACGTAAGATGCCACGCCGGGGGTTAGGGCTCTTGGCATCGACGCGGGTGGCCGTTAGTTCGAAGGAACATAATAGCCCGACCTCCAGGACGCCCGTAAAGGAGGCCAACCTGACGGCGGATTCACCTTAACCTGCACGCGCCGATAGCGGCCGTCAAGGTGCTGCTCGTGTGGGCTGTATCCGAGAATGTACTGGTTGCGGAGTTCCAGCCCTATTTTGGCCGAGACATCCGCCAATGAGTTAACATCTGTGACCGCGTAGTGTCGGCCCCCGCTCTCTTTGGCAACCCATCGCAACAGGCGCGGTCCGCGTAGTAATTCTGGGAGTCGGAGACGCTCCGCACCTGACCCGTAAATCCCAATGGCATAGACCTGAACATCCGACTCCCGAATCACGTTCTTGATGTCGCGTTCGGAATAGCGGCTGTGATTATCGCCGCCATCCGAAATCAA
>JAGWQP010000201.1 GCA_028876805.1 Acidobacteriota bacterium
CCTCGCCCAGCGTCGCGGCGCCCTCAAATCCGGCGAAGGGGAGGACGGTGAATACCACGCCGTTGCCACGTCAAGATCCTCTCGCGCGCGATCTCCCTCTCCGACCTTGTATTGGTGCGCGCCGCCATTTAAAGATTGCTGAGATAAAGCCAAATGCAAGACTCGAGACTGCGGGGAGGAGAAATCATGGCGCGCATCGATCGACGCAGGCTTTTGCAGCTTTCCGGTGCCGGCGCGGTTGCGGCGAGCACTGGTAGCCTCTCAGCCATCCTCGCGACGGGAGGCGCGCCAGCTTACGCCCAAGGAACCACGCTCCACTGGCTGCGTTGGGCCGATTTCGTCCCTGCTTCCGATCAGTTGCTGCGCAACGAGATCGCTCCCGAGTGCGAAAAGGCTCTCGGCATCAAGCTCACCCTCGAAATGATCAACGCCAATGATATACAGGCGCGCGTCACCTCCGCGGTCCAGTCGGGGAGCGGGCCGGACATCATTCTCGTGGTCAACAACTGGCCGCAGCTATATTCCGAAAGCGTCGCCGATGTCAGCGAGGTGGCCGAGGAGATCGGCAAGGCGCAGGGTGGTTTTTACGATGTCTCTCGGGTCGTCGCCAGTGATGGCAAGAGATGGATTGCCATTCCGTGGACGGTCGGCGGCGGGCTGCTGACTAATCGGAGGTCATGGTTCGCGGAGGTAGGTTACAGCGATGGTAAGTTTCCGGAAACCTGGGAAGAGTACCGCGCGGCCGGTAAGAAGCTGAAGGTTCAGGGCCGTCCATTCGGCCAAACCCTCGGCCATACTTTCGGCGACGCACCCGTCTTTTGGTACCCTTATCTGTGGTCGTGGGGCGGTAAGGAGGTCGAGGCCGACAGCAAGACCGTGGCGCTCAACAGCAAGGAGACCGTTGACTCGGTCCAGTTCGCAGTCGCGTTCTGGAAAGACTGTTACGACCCGGGCGGCCTCGCCTGGGATGATTCCAGCAACAACCGGGCTCTCCTTGCTGGCACTGTGAGCTCTACCAATAACGGCGCGTCGATCTATCTTGAGGCCAAGAAGAAGCCTGAAACGTACCTGACCGAGACTGGGACGCCGCTGTGGAAGGACATATTCCACACGCGATTGCCTAAGGGCTCCGGGGGGCAGTTCAGCCTGCCGTTCCCATTCTCAGACATGGTCATGGGCTATTCGAAAAATCAGAAGGCTGCCAAGGACTTCCTGCGCTGGATTCATTCGAAGCCGATTTACGACCAATGGTTCAGCTCTCAGCAGGGCTTCACCCTCGGGCCGGCGGTCGAGTGGCAGAATCACCCGCTGTGGCAGAATGATCCAATCATGCTGCCGTTTCGCTCGCTAGCGGAGATCGGGAGGGTCGCGGGCTATGCTGGGCCGCCCCGGCGCGCGGCGGCCGAGGTCGTGACGAAGTACATCATTACTGACATGTATGCGAAGGCCGTGCAGGGCATGCCGGCAGAGGACGCCGTCAAGTGGGCCCACGGAGAGCTAGTGAAGATCTACACCTGACCAACTCCACGTACGGGTTGGGGTCCCAGATGAGTTGGTCTTCCGGTTTTTGACCCAAGACAGGTGCGCGGGTACATGGTGCAGGCAAGCTCCGCCATCGCCGGCGGTTCCGGTACCTTCGAGCCGCGTTCGCTGGTTGGTGGTGTCAGCATGGCGCCGTCGCGGTCAAGAGCCGAGGCTGACAAGGGTTTACGAGGTGGGTCGTTAGCAATCTGTTTGCGTTCAAGCGGGATATCGAACAGGGCGCGTTGCGCCCCGTAGAATGAGGCGTCCTCGGGTCAGTTGGCGGCTTCGAGCAGTGGGATCAGCGACGCGATATCGGGAAATACGAAATCGGGCCTGGGTACGGATGGGTCCAGCGCAACGCTGCGTCGATTGATCCAGGCAACCGCCAGGCCGAGCGGCTTGCC
>JAGWQP010000202.1 GCA_028876805.1 Acidobacteriota bacterium
TGGCGTCGCTGGCCCATTGGGAGGAAAAGGGCTCCGGCTATTTCAAGCAGCAGTCGACGCGGCCGCAGACGCTCGGCTATGGCCTCGCCGACTCACCGGTCGGCCAGGCGGCCTGGATCTATGAGAAGATGTGGGCCTGGACCGACAATCAGGGAAACCCCGAGGACGCCCTGACCCTGGACGAGATGCTGGATAACATCATGCTCTACTGGCTTCCGGGGACCGCGACCTCCTCCGCCCGGCTATATTGGGAAAGCTTCGCCATGGGCGTCGCGTCGGTCAGGCTGGAGATTCCCGTAGGCGTCAGCGTCTATCCGCGCGAGACCCTCCGCCCCTCGCGGCGCTGGGTCGATCGGTGGATGCCGAACCTGATCCACTACAACATCCTGGAACGGGGGGGCCACTTCGCCGCCTGGGAGCAGCCAGCGCTGCACGCGAAGGAAATCCGCGAGTGCTTCGCGAAGGTGCGCTGAGCGTGGCCGCGCCGTGTGCGGATTCGCGCAAGCTATTCGCCTGAAGATCGGTTGGGCCGTCCGCCCCACCTCCCGCCCGATGCTATCTGATGGGGCAATCAGCATAAACCTCTGGCTTTGAGTGTTACTCAAAGCATGGGGTTACGAACACTCTGGAGGTACAATGATTGACCATATCTATCTTCCCGTGACCGACCTGAAGCGCTCGGATACCTTCTACGGCGGCATGCTCGGCCCGCTCGGTATGTCCGAGCGCTGGCACTTCAAGGCGCAGGCCGGCTATCCCGATCTTACGGGCTTTGGCGAGCCGGGCATTCCAGGCTTCTGGCTGAAGGCCTCAAAGACAACCTGCGCCGAGCTTTACGTCGCGTTCGCCGCGAAGAACGAGGCGGCGGTGAACAAGGCCTACGAGGCAGCACTTGCCAATGGCGGCAAGGATAATGGCGCGCCAGGGCTGCGGCCGCAGTTCGATCCCCGCTATTACGCGGCCAATGTGCTCGATCCCGACGGCTACAATGTGGAGATCTGCTACAAGCCCTGGCTTTACGAATAAAGTCTGCGCTTCGCCAGACCCATCCGATGCAGTCCGACCCAGTCGTCAGTAGCGAATTCCAGGTGGATGCGGGTCGGTCTGTTTTTGACAAGCCATGATGCTGCGTTTATCACCGGCCAGGCGATCGTCGTCGACGGCGGTCAGTATCGGATCGGTTGAGCTTTTGAAGGACAGAGGAGCGGAAACTGGGTCAACGCTCCAGATACCGCGTCCTCGAACTCCGTGAGGGGAACTTCGAGAAGTTCCGCGCAGACTTGGGGTGAGAGGCCGACCAGAACTCGAAGAACGAAGCTGTGCCGCGCTAGGGGCTGGAGCATAAAGAGTCGTCGAAGTTCAATTGGGAGACACTCGATTTCATAGGGACCGTCTGATGAGTTCGTTCGTCGCCGAACCGCGGATCTGACTGCTTCAATCAGGAGGCCGCCGGGCGATAGGTCTTCACAAGCGCCAATGCCCTGCGTCACGGCCACCTCGGCTGTTCTCGTGTCACCGGTGAGAAGGAAGGCCGTGCGAAAGGCAATATCAAGGGCACTTGGCATTGTGTCCATCGCCATAAAGAGATCCTTTCGCAGGCCTGCGGTTGAAACGCACCCGGCGCCACGCTGAACCATCCGCGTCTCTCTGTTGATCTGCCGAGCGGAGTTCCTGGTTGATGTTATTAACGCCGGTTGATTGGGTCCATTACATGTTTCTGGTACCGGCCTGATCTCCTTCCGAGCCGTTAAAGGACCACGGGATACTACATAAACCTGGTATGGACGAGCGCCCACCACCATCGCCATACTTCGAGTACGCGGCCATCTGACTCGTTTCGGAGCAGAAGAACCTCTTGGCGCCCGATGGCTCGTGGACGAGTGACTGGCGGTACCGGCGACCTGCTGGGAGAGAAAGGTATAGCGATTGCCCAACTTGATCGAGTTTGTTGGCAGAGTCAGCTCCTTCGGCGCCCGAATCATCCTCGACGGGCTGCGCACGCCGTTCGAAGGGAGCGCAATCCTAACCCATATCGCCGAAGTCGGGTACAGGTCTTTGCCGCTCGTGGCGCCGGCAGGTTTCGCGCTCGGCACGGTGATGACCTTTCATACGCGCAGCACCCTCGTGATGTTCGGCGCTAGCGCCATGATTCCAACCGTCCAGGCGCTCGCCTTCTTTGTCGAGATCGGTCCGCTGGTCGCCGGCCTTCTGCTGGCCGGCCGCGTCGGCTCAGGGATCGGCGCCGTGCTCGCCAATATGCGGGTGGCTGAACAGATCGATGCTATCGAGTCCCTGTCGATCGACTCCTTCAA
>JAGWQP010000203.1 GCA_028876805.1 Acidobacteriota bacterium
GCCCGGCCTTCTTTGGCAATCAAAGTAGGGTTCGTCGTTACTCCGTCCACGATGCCCCAGCTCGCACCTTTCCGCAACTCATCCAGATTGGCGGTGTCGAGAAAAAACTTCACACTCGGGGCCCTCCAGGGACTCCCTGAATTATAACATCGGCTCGACTAGAATGAGAGATGGTGCCCGCGAAAACCTTTTATATCGAGACGTTCGGCTGCCAGATGAACGCGCACGATTCGGAAAAAGTGATCGGCACGCTCATCGCTCGGGGCTATACCCGAGTCGAAACTCCTGAAGCGGCTCACTTGGTGCTGTATAACACTTGCAGTATCCGCGATCGGGCGGAACAGAAGGTCTTTACGCGGCTCGGGAACTTTAAGCGTGACCTCGGCAACGGCAAGGTGTTCGGAGTCCTGGGTTGCGTGGCGCAGCAGGAAGGCGAGCGGATTTTCGAGCGCGCCCCCCACGTCAGCCTGGTGGCTGGTTCGGCTAGCTATACACGGCTACCCGAGATGCTGGTGCAGCTCGAAGCCGGTAACCGGCGTGTCACGGGTCTCAAGCTCGAGACCAACGAAACCTTCGACACGCCTCTTGTCCGCCGCGACAATCCGCACCGCGCCTACATTACGATCATCGAAGGTTGCGACAAGTCGTGCGCATATTGCGTGGTTCCTTTCACGCGAGGGCCGGAGCGCAGCCGGACGAGCGAAAGCGTCATGGCCGAAGCGCGGCGTCTCGCCGATCAGGGTTTTGGCGAGATCCAACTGCTAGGCCAAAATGTCAACAGTTACCGCGACCCGTCTGCCGCCGCGTGGGACTTCGCCACCCTGTTAGCCCGAGTGGCCGAAGTGACTGGCATCCGCCGCGTGCGTTACACCACGTCACACCCGCGGGATTTCGTCAAGGCCATTGTCGAGGCGATGGATCGAAACCCGGTTTTATGCGACCACGTGCACCTGCCGGTGCAATCCGGTTCGACCCGGATACTCGGCGCCATGGACCGCCTTTACACGCGCGACGAATACCTCGCGAGGATCGAGTTGCTCAAGACCGCCAAGCGCCCCTACTCGATCACCACCGATATCATCGTCGGGTTTCCTGGCGAGACCGAGGAGGATTTTCAACAGACCCTGGACCTACTCGATCGAGTCCAGTTCGACGCGCTGTTCAGCTTCAAATACTCACCGCGTCCCAACACCGCGGCGCTGGCCATGCCGGACGCGGTTCCGGACGAGGAGAAGCAGCGCCGCCTCGCCATCGTTCAGGAGAAGCAGCGCAGCATCCAGATCCGGCGCAACGCGGAGCGGATTGGCGCGGTAGAGGAGGTCTTGGTGGAAGGCCGGAATCAGGCGCTCGGGCAATGGATCGGCCGGACGACCGATAACCATATACTCAACTTCACGCACTCAGACCCGGCGGCCGAGAACCTCCTCGGCCGGTATCTCGCCGTGCGTGTCACGCGCTCGGGCCCGAACTCGTTGGTGGGCGAATCGACTTCTGTGGTGTAATGAAAAGCGGGAGGGTGTGTCATGGAAGTCGAGATGAAAATTCGCGGTCTCATGATGGACCCCGTCACCAACATGCCCATCGTCATCCTGAGGGATGTGCAGGGCAGTATGGTGCTTCCCATTTGGGTTGGCGTCTATGAGGCCAACGCCATTGCCCTGGAGATCGAAAAGGTCTCGACACCCCGGCCCATGACTCACGACCTGATCAAGAGTCTGCTTCTCGGGTTGAATACCGGACTCCGCAAAGTGGTGGTGAGCGAGCTCAAGGATGACACCTTTTACGCGGTGATCTGGCTGGATCGCGACGGCGATCTGATTAGCGTCGATTCCCGCCCGAGCGATGCGCTGGCGTTGGCGCTGCGGTTGGATTGCCCGATCTACGTCGAAGAGAGCGTCCTCAAATCTTCCAAGCTCGCCTCCTCGGTTTCCGACAAGGCCAGCAACGACGAACTGCGCCGCATGCTCGAAGGCCTCAACGACGAGGACTTCGGCCGCTACAAGATGTGATTTCGCGAACAAAATCTGGCAACTTTTCCGTCTCCGCCTTATTTTCACCCTAGGGATGACAGATCCGTCCAATCCCAGATTTCGAAACGCAGGATGAGAAGAAAAATGGTATTGAAACCGCTGCGGGGGACATGTATCTTCCTGCTGACGGCCTGGGCCTGACCGCCCAGATCGCCACTCCGATCAGCCTGCCTGGTGGAATCGCTGGTCCCATCGTGTTTGGCCAGAGCGTGCGGACGTCGGGCATGGTCGGCCTCGTCAGGGGACCGACGGCACGATTGAACCTTTTGAATCCGCCGGCCCAGCCCACGGCCACCCGCCGCCGCCGCCTCGTGCTCGGCGCGAGTGGCGTTCGTTGACGCGGCGGGCGCCGTAATCCAGTCGAGCACCGTCTCGGTCCAACAGGGACAGAGCCTTCCCTACGACTTCGTCTGGTCGGGCTCACGCGCTCAGATTCGGGCGACGGTTGAAGTCCCGCCCGTGGTTCCGCCGGCCGGCTCCGCCATTCCGATCGCGTTGCCCTGCAATCTCATCCCAACGCTCGAGATCTTCGATAACAACAGGGGGCGCACCGATCTGATCATCGGCGTTTCGCACCTCGTGTGGGTGCCTCCACCGCTCGCCACCACCGCGTAAACGCACGGCTTCCGCGGGGGGCCGGACGATCGACCTTCCCCCGACCGCTCTCCAAAAAGGCCACCTTCGTTCCCCACAGCCTCTTCTCTCGGCCGCTTTACCCGGACCTGCATGCTAAGTTGGTGGGAGGCAGTCTGCTTCGTCTCCCGACTCCTCATGCACAGCGGTAAGAGCCAACTTTTGGAGGAACTGCGCTGGCGCGGCTTTCTGGAGGCCGCGACCAGCGAAGATCTGGACGCCTATCTGGCCGAGGCCCGGCGGACTCTCTACGTGGGCTTCGACCCGAGCGCGGACAGCCTCCATCTGGGAAACCTGATTCCTGTCATGGCGCTGGCGCATACGCAGCGGTGCGGCCATCGCCCGCTCGTCCTCGTGGGCGGGGGCACCGGAATGATCGGCGATCCGAGCGGCAAGACCTCCGAGAGAACACTGCTGACCAAGGAGCAGACCGAGCGGAACGCCGTTGCCATCCGGGCCCAATTGAAGCGCTTCTTTGATCTCTCTACCGACGAAAAGGCCCTCATGCTGAACAACGCCGAGTGGCTGGGCCGGCTGAATCTCATCGAGTTTCTCCGTGACATTGGCAAGCATTTTTCGGTCAACGAGATGATCAAACGCGATTCGGTCCGTATCCGCCTCGAAGAGCGTGATCAAGGCATCTCCTACACCGAGTTCAGCTACATGTTGCTCCAGGCGTACGATTTCTTGCACCTATGCCGGCACTACGAGTGCACCATCCAGATGGGCGGCAGCGACCAATGGGGCAACATCCTGTCCGGCCGCGAACTCATCCGCAGAGTGCTGGGAATGCGCAGCGAAGGAATCACTTTCCGGCTGCTCGCCACCTCCGAGGGAAAAAAATTCGGCAAAACAGAGGAAGGCGCCGTGTGGCTCGATACAAAACGCACGAGCCCCTATCAGATGTATCAATACTGGTTGCAAACCTCCGACGCCGACGTTATCCGATACTTAAGGTTGTTCACGTTCCTCGGTCCCGACCGGATTGAGGAGCTGGCGCAGGGCGTGGCAACGCTCCCGGAGCAGCGGGAGGCGCAGCAGGTTCTGGCCGCCGAGTCGACGGCAATCATTCACGGCCCGGTTATCGCGCGGGCCGTCGCAGCCGCCAGCCGTATTCTGTTCTCCCAATCCGACGAGATACCGGGCGCGGAAACCGTGGCTCAGCTCGCGCGCGAAGTTCCGGTGACACAATTGGCGCGCCGCGAATTGGACGCCGGCGTGACGCTGGTCGATCTGCTGGTCCGCACAC
>JAGWQP010000204.1 GCA_028876805.1 Acidobacteriota bacterium
ATGACCAGACGCTCAAGGTTGAGGCCGACGCTGGAACGCAGACCCGCCTCTTCTATTTCGGTACGCCCCGGAGCCAGGGAGGAGATTGGCAAGGAGTCTCCCAAGCCTCCTGGGAGTTTATGCCCCCTCCGATCGCCGCCACCGATGGTGGACGGACTGGTCTTGGGCGGGTGGACAAACAAGCCGGTTCATTGAAGGTCGTCACGACCAAATTCAGACCTGGGTACTTGCGAAAAAACGGGGTCCCCTATAGTGCGGACGCGGTCGTTACCGAGTATTACGACCGGGTCAGCGAACCGAATGGCGACTCCCATCTGGTGATCACCACCCGAGTGGAGGACCCTACATACCTCACGCAGCCCTTCCTAATGAGTTCGCATTTCGAGAAACAGGTTGATGCCTCCGGCTGGAACCCCACTCCCTGCCTGGTGAAATAGCGAGCTTGACAGTGTCGCTCCCGCCTACTCGTAGTTAGGTGCCCGGTCTAGGACTGATCGTCAAGAACTCGACCTACAAAACGAAGCGTGCCGCTAGAGTCTTGCCGGTACCCCCGGTGACAGAAAGAGGCCCTGTGTTCCGCAATCGTGGTGTTCGGTCGCTCACGCGGCTAGTAGCCGAGCGACCGCCTGACGCGTGAGGGGGAGGTTCAGAACGTCGCCATTCCAAAGTTGCTTCCAGTGCTTCGGCCTCACAGAGCGTCTGGCCCGGTGGGAGCGACCGGTGAGGGGATCGACGTCCTTGTGATCCTAGATCAACAGTCTCGAATTAGCGACCGGATCCGGTCGATGCACTTCGCGAGCGCGTTCGATGAGCAAAACGGAACGGCCGAGCGGCAGGCTATTGCTTTGTTACCGCTACATCCGTCACGGGCTTGATCTCAATGCGGTGCGCCTGATACAAATACGAACCTGTATTCAGCAGCGTATGAATCGGCTGCGCAAAGTTTTCGAATGTCACTTGCTGCTGATTCAATTCAGGCCGGTCGACTGGCGGTTTCCCGTCCGCGGTGCCACGCCTCGACGACGGCAGCCGATAGTAGTACACCACCGAGGGCCAGCTATGGGTGTGCGGCGGTTCGGATTCTCCGGGTCTCACTTCGATCTCCAGCACACGCACGTACTCGTTTTCAAAAGGAACCCGAATCGTCGGATCGTGAATCACCACGCCGTCGGTGGGTGGCAGCGGAGGATTCTTGACCGGCGCGCAATCCGCTTTCTTCAGATCAACCTCGAGGTAATGGACGGGGGTCTTGCTGCTACTGCCCCCCAGGAGTAGCGCCCGAGGTTCTTGCCAGCGTGATTCGAAGTTGCGAACTTGGGAGGGCGCGCCCGGTCTGGGCGTGTCTGCGATGAGGATCGCCGGCCAAACCTGCGAGTGCGCTGGTTGCTCGGATTCGGCCGGAAGATTCACGTCGAGGATGCGAACCATGTCGTTGTCGATCAGCACTTTGTGCGTGTGGGGCGCGATCGCCACGGCGTCCCGGGAGTCCGGCTGGCCGGCGCCGCAGCCGGCGGCGCGGAGCCCGGTCGGCCCGACTAGAACGTACGCTGCGACAAGAAGGGCTAAAGATCGGATCATCGCTTTGTCTCCTTGCGCCCTTTAAAAAATCGAGACGCCTCTCGTATTCGAGCGCCTGGGCATTGTCATCTAGTGTATCGCCGTCCGAGATCAACTCCCGCAGCGGCAATCGTAGTACAATCCGCGTGTCGACCGAGGAGGAATGATGCTCGACAGGCGTCGATTTGCAGGAAGCATGGCCGCGTTTGCCGCCACAACGCTTAGCCGGTGGCGGGCTTCGGCCGCGGTGACGAACGCGCTGCCGTCCCGCAAAGAGTTCGTTTTGCGAAATGCCTACGTAATGACGATGGATCCGGAACTGGGCGATATTGCTGGAGGCGATGTTCACATCAAAGATGGCGTCATCGCGGCTGTCGGCAAAGCGCTCAAGGCCCCCGGAGCCGCGGTCGTTGACGGCGAGCGCATGATCGTGCTGCCTGGGTTGGTCGATACTCACTGGCATATGTGGAATACCCTGCTGCGCAGCTTCGCGGGTGAACGGGCGGATCAGGGATATTTTCCGCTAACTACCGCGTTCGGCAGGATCATGACGCCGGACGATATGTATCACGGGGCCCGCCTTGCCGCGGCCGAGGCTTTGCACTCCGGGATCACAACGGTCCATGATTTCTGCCACAACGCGCGGAGCCGTGCGCACGCAGAAGCGGATATACGCGCTTTGCAGGAAGCGGGACTGCGCGCCCGCTGGTCGTATGGGTGGCCCCAGGGTCTGGCAGATACACAGATCAGCAACATGGCCGATGTGGAAGGGCTGCATCGTGACTGGGCCAGTTTCTCTAATGGTGGACTGCTTTCAATGGGGTTTGCCTGGCGCGGCATGTTTCGCAATACCGCCTTGCCGCCAGAGGTCTATCGTCCAGAATTCGAGCGAGCGCGACGGCTGGGCATTCCCATTTCTGCTCACGTGGGCAGCAGTGAGGAAGCAAAAGGCCAGATTGCCGCGCATGCAAAGGAAAATCTATTGGGCAAGGACGTACAGATCGTACACGGACTCTCGGCATCGCCGGCCGAGATGGAAATGCTGGCGAAGGCTGGCTCGCCGGTTAGTGTCTCACCTGGCACGGAAATGCGCATCGGTTACGGCTTCCCGAAAGTAGGCGAATTTCTCGCGGCCGGCGTTTGCGTGGGCATATCAGTGGACAATACGGTGCTATCCGGCGACGCGAACCTGTTTGGCCTGCTCAAAACCACAAGAAATGTGGAGAACGCGAAGAGCCACGACGAATTTAAGATGTCGGCCCGTCGTGCTCTGGAACTGGGCACGATCGAGGGAGCGCGGTCGCTGGGAATGGAAAACCGCGTAGGATCGCTCAAGCCCGGTAAGAGGGCGGACGTGATCATGATTTCCACACAGCATCTGAACATGGGCGTTTTCACCGATCCGGCGCACATGCTTATCGAATCGGCGGAGGCGGAAAATGTGGATACCGTGATCGTGGATGGTAGAGTTCTGAAACGCGGTGGCAGACTGACCAGCCTTTCCATGAACCGCGTCCTAGAGGACGCCGTAGCTTCGCTCGATGCGATGCGCAAGCGGGCCAACTCGAGGTAGGCTGTCGGACCGGCAAGTGAGCTTTCTTGGCCGCCGGTTACTTGGCTTCGGTTCGGTTTCGGTCGACGGGCCATGCCCGTGATCTCGATTGTCAGACCCTCGGGTCCGGTCCCGTCGCTGTGCATCTGATTGGCAAAAGTCCCTGATCACGCTGCCCGCCCCGTGCCACTGTGTGGCGGCGATCCAACTGCGCGTCAATAGGGTACCTGCCAAAACTGTGATGAATCGTCAATCCCATGAGAGTAGAGCTGGCCCCAGGCGTGGGGGCCCCGTTTGAGGGTTCGACATACAGACCGGGCTTGGAAGGAGCGCCAAACAAAGTCGCCGATTGGCTGGCACTTCCTGGCCGGCTCTTCCATTCGATCTGATCCGGAACTTTGAATTCTCTCGTAATAAAGGGCCATCAAGCGTCGTCCGTCCACAGGTGCCAGTCCGGCTCGCCGGTCGGTCCTCGCCGAGGGATCGGAAAGAACCGCCACGGCCAGGATTGCCAGCGCCAGGGCCGCCCGACACAGTCCACGTTTTCGAAAGAACTCGCTTACACAAAGGCGAGTGGCGCTCGGGATCGCACCAATTTCCTCGCTTGTATGGAGGGCCGCTCCGGCCTGCTTCCCCCAAGTTTAGACATAATCGCAAGAATCTCTGTTCAGGGAAGCCTGGTCGCACAGCGCGCCCGCCAAGATCTGATGTCCCCTGACGGCCCTCAGTTGACTCCGAGAGGATATACTTGCTTGGGATCCTTGGCCAGCCAACCCCGGCAAGGGAAATTTGAAGGAACTGGTAGCAAGATGAAAAACCTCTCGGCAGTTTTCGTGGTTACTTTTGCTGTGCCGCTAACGGCGCAGTGGCTGAACTATCCGACTCCAGGAGTCCCGCGAACGGCCGGCGGCAAGCCCAACCTTACCGCCCCCGCGCCACGAGGGGCCGACGGCAAGCCCGATCTGTCCGGAGTCTGGCAGCTCGAGAATCCAGAGCTATCACAGTTTCTCAACATTGCCCCGAGCGTCAAAGGCGGCCTGCCATTTCGACCCGGCGTGGCGGAACTGGCAAAGGCCCGGAGCGCGCCACCGAAAACCGGCGAGCCCATTACGCGGTGTCTGCCGATCGGTATCATGGAACGACACACTTGGCCGGGCGAGGTCAAGAAGATCGTCCAGATTCCGGGATTGCTTTTGATGCTCAATGAGTACAACAAGAGCTATCGGCAGATCTTCACCGACGGGCGGCCGCTGCCGAGGGACCCCCAGCCCGCCTGGGACGGTTACTCGACGGGGATATGGGAGGGCGACACGTTGGTGGTCGAGACAACGGGCTTCCGGGACGGCCAGTGGCTCGACACCGAAGGC
>JAGWQP010000205.1 GCA_028876805.1 Acidobacteriota bacterium
CGATGTCGTCGACCAGCGCGCTGGGGTCGTCCGCTATTACGATCCAGTTTTCGCTGGACCGGTCGCTGGATGGAGCGGCGCAGGATGTGCAGACCGCGATCGCTTCGGTGCTTCGAAAGCTGCCCCCCAATATGCCCGCGCCTCCCACGTTGCGCAAGGTGAATCCGGCGGACCAGCCGGTTTTCGGCCTGGCACTGTATTCAGACACGCTGCCGCTTTCCGTCGTAGATGATTTTGCGGAGGAGATTCTGGCGCAGCGTATCTCCCAGATCGACGGCGTGGCACAAGTCCAGATTTATGGCCAGTCGAAATATGCGGTCCGCGCTCAGCTCGACCCCAGCCTCCTGGCGTCCCGCAATATCAGTATTGACGAAGTCAGCGATGCCTTGAACAAGCACAATGTCAACCTTCCGACCGGCATTCTGTGGGGGCAGCACTGGGCGTACACCGTGGAGGCCAATGGACAACTGAACACTGCCGCGGCTTACCGGCCAATCATCGTGGCCTACCGCAACGGCTCGCCGGTCCGCCTGGGGGAGTTGGGCCGCGTCATCGACAGCATCCAAAACGACAAGAACGCCAGCTGGTTCAATGCTGCGCGCGCCGTCCAGCTTGCCATTCAACGGCAGCCCGGCACCAACACCGTGGAAGTAGTCGACACCGTCAAGAGGCTCCTTCCCACGTTTCGCGAGCAGATGCCCCCGGCCATGAAGCTAGACATCTTCTTCGACCGTTCGGTTTCGATTCGCGAGTCGGTGAGTGACGTGAAGCTGACCCTGTTACTCACGGTGGGGCTGGTGGTCGGTGTGATCTTCCTGTTCCTGCGCAATATTTCGGCCACCGTGATCCCCAGCCTGGCGCTTCCGATGTCGATCATCGGGACATTCGCCGCCATGTACCTGCTCGGTTACACGCTGGACAATCTCTCGCTGATGGCGCTCACTTTGTCGGTGGGGTTCGTGGTGGACGACGCCATCGTCATGCTGGAGAATATCGTCCGCCACATGGAAATGGGCAAGGTGCGTTTGGTGGCCGCTCTGGAAGGCGCGCGCGAGATCGGCTTCACCATCCTTTCGATGACGCTGTCGCTGGCGGCCGTATTCATCCCCGTGCTTTTCATGAGTGGAATCATGGGGAGGCTCTTCCACGAGTTCGCAGTCACCATCATGGTGGCGATCGGCATTTCGGGCTTCGTTTCGCTCAGCCTTACCCCGATGCTCTGTAGCCGATTCCTGAAGCCGCCTTCCGAGAATCACAACGCGTTTCAACGAACATCGGAGAGGTTGTTTGAGGCACAACGCTCGGCCTATGCCTGGACGCTGCGGGGAGTGCTCCGGCACCGTTTTCTCACCATGACCGCGGCGGCTGGCACGCTGGCGGCGAGCGCCTATTTGTTCGTCATTGTGCCCAAGGGTTTCATACCCAGCCAGGATGTCGGGCAGATCAACGGCTCGCTGGAGGGTCGGCAGGGTATCTCTTACGACGACATGGCCGCAGCGGCCGACGAAGCGAAGAAGATCGCTATGGCCGACCCGGCGATCGAATTTGTGAGGACGCAAGTGGGTGGCGGCGGCTCGAACCCGTCCGCGAACAACGGCGAACTGAACCTCAGGCTGAAGCCTCGCAGCGAGAGAAGGGATACCCCGGAGCAGATTATCGCCCGCCTGCGTCCCAAGATGGACACCATCCCGGGGATCCGAGTTTATTTATCGAACCGTCCTCTGATCACGATCGGAGGTATTCAAAGCCGGAGCAACTTCCAGTATTCGCTGCAATCTCCCGATATTGCACAATTGTACCGGATCGCTCCCGACTTCGAGCGGCAGGTCCGCACCCTGCCCCAGTTGACGGACGTCAGCAGCGACCTGCAGAACAACAATCCGACTCTCACGCTCGATATCGACCGGGATAGAGCGTCGGCCCTCGGAGTGACGGCCGACCAGATCGAAGGTGCGCTGTACAGCGCGTATGGCACGCGCCAGGCGTCCACGATTTTCACTCCGATCGACGACTATCAGGTCATCCTCGAAGTCTTGCCCAGATACCAGCTGGACCCGAACGCTCTGGGCTCGCTCTACGTGCGATCCGGAACCGGGAAAATGGTCCCGATCAACGCAGTGGCGCGGATGCGGTTGCGGGTTGGACCGCTATCGGTCTCCCACCTCGGACAGTCTCCCGCGGTCACCATTTCGTTCAATACGAAGCCCGGCGTGGCGTTGGGCGAAGCCGTCGATCATATCCGGCAACTGGCGCAGGACATACTCCCCGACAACGTCACCACGACGTTCCAGGGGACGGCGGCGGCTTTCCAGCAGTCCTTGAAAGGCATGGGCGTGTTGCTGTTGATGGCGGTGCTGGTCATTTACCTAGTTCTGGGGATCCTGTACGAAAGCTTTATCCACCCGATCACGATTCTTTCCGGGCTCCCCTCGGCCGGGTTGGGCGCTCTGGCGATGCTGCTGCTGTTCCACGACGAGCTGAACCTTTATTCGTTCGTCGGTATCATCATGCTGATCGGCATCGTGAAAAAGAACGCGATCATGATGATCGATTTCGCTCTGGAAGCCCAACGCGAACACGGCACCAGCCCCTCCGATGCGATTCACGAAGCATGTCTGGTGCGGTTCCGGCCGATCATGATGACCACCATGTCCGCGCTGATGGGCACTCTGCCAATCGCTCTCGGCCTGGGGGCGGGCGGAGAAGCGCGGCGCCCGCTAGGTCTTGCGGTGGTGGGCGGCCTGGTCGTTTCGCAACTGCTAACCC
>JAGWQP010000206.1 GCA_028876805.1 Acidobacteriota bacterium
GAAGGCGATTACGCGGTTGGAGTCGGCGTAGTCCTGGTTGGAGCTGAAGCCGAACAGCGCGCCAGTCTCGCCGGACTCTAGGTGCAGGCGCGCGAGCACAGCCGGCAGTTCGGAAATCTGCTTCATCCTCGCAATCGCCTCCAGGTCCGGGCGGAGCGGCATCGCGCCCGCCTTTTCGATCGCGCCTTCGTCCATGCACGCGGCAAAATAATCGCCAATCTTTTGCTGGTTGGGCGTACGGCCAGCCGACGGCTTCGAGAACTCGTTCAGAATGCCCCACAGGTATTTCTGATTGTCCATGGTCAGCTTGGCGTAAACGTCCCAGCGCGGTTGGTCTCGGGGGATCGGATTTTGCCGGATCCAATTGCCGCACGAAAATCTGTAAAAGTCTACGCAGGGATTCACCGAGCGATCCAGGAATTTGGTATCGAGGCTCGGCGTGTAGGGCAGCGACGCGAGGGGCCGGTCTTGGGCGGACAAGATGGTCGCGCCGAAACAAAGTAGAAGGATGGAGGAACGCATGTCATTTAGTGTAGTTCGTTGAGGGCTCAGTGGCGCGAATCTCGCAGGAGCTACAATCAAATCGGCTTATGGTTCGCTACCTGGCGGGGGTGCTCGTAGCATCGGCGGCGTTCGCCGCCGGTCCGGTGTATGAAATCTCCGGCCGTATCCTGCCGAGGGCGCGTGCTTCGGTAACCTTATTCGGGGCTTCGGCTCCATACTCGGCGAGCACTTTTGTGTTTCCCGGGAGCGAATTCCGCTTCAAGAAGCTTCAGCCGGGGGCGTACGTGCTCACGATTTTCATCCGCGGCCGCGGGGAAGCGCGCCAGACCGTGGAAGTCGGTCCCGCGACGGCCGACCGCCATGGCCGTATTTTTCTGACGCTCCGTCTTAAGGATTCCGACTTTCTTTTGGCGGCTGCCCTCGACCAGCATACGGTCTCAGCCAAACAGCTTGCCATTTCGCCGGCCGCGAGGCGCGACTATCGTGAGGCGTTGAAGGATCTCTCCAAACATAACGTCGACTCTGCCGTGAGGCGTTTGGATGATGCCGTGGAGCGCGCACCGCAGTTTTCCGCGGCCTGGAACAATCTAGGCACCATCGCGTACCAGACGGGGAAGTATGATCGGGCCGAGGAGTGTTTTCGGGAGGCGCTGAAGCAAGAGCCTCGATCCTTCGAAGCGTTGGTGAACCTGGGCGGCGTGCTCGTGACCGAGCAAAAACTGGACGAAGCTTTGGACTACAATGGTCAGGCCGTCGTGGCCCGTCCGAACGACGCGCTGGCCCAGTCGCAGCTGGGGTTGACGTATTACCTAATAGGGAACCTCGACTTAGCCACCAAACATCTGGAGCAGGCGATCAAGATCGACCCTCTGCACTTTTCGCATCCGCAATTGGTCTTGTTTCGGATCCACTTACGCCAAGGAAATCCCTATGCTGCCGCCGACGTGTTGGAAGATTTTCTCACGCGTCATCCCGACTGGCCGCGGGCTTCCAATATGCGGAGCACTATCGTCGAGCTCCGGTCGCGCTGAATGGGTCTGCCGATCGAGCCGCTGCTTCCGGAGATCCTCGCCCATCTGGAGAGCGCCGCCAACCTGGTCATCGAGGCTCCGCCCGGCGCCGGCAAGACCACTCGGGTCCCTCCGGCTCTGCTGGAGCTGACACCGCGTGAGGTGCTGGTATTGGAGCCGCGGCGTCTGGCGGCGCGTCTGGCGGCGCGCTTTGTGGCCAGGGAAAGAGGGGAAGCATTGGGCGAGACCGTCGGCTACCAAGTGCGGTTTGAGGAGGTTGCGGGCCCTCGAACCCGGTTGCGATTTCTTACAGAAGGTGTGCTGACCCGCCGGCTGCTATGGGATCCCGCACTGGCTACGGTGGGCTGCGTGGTGCTCGATGAGTTTCACGAGCGCCATCTGGAAGGTGACTTGGCGCTGGCCCTGCTGCGCCGTCTGCAGCGCACCAGCCGTCGGGATCTGAAGTTGGTGGCGATGTCGGCCACGCTGGATCGGGCGGCGGTAAGCGCGTATCTGGGCGGCGCGCGCGTCGTCCGCTCCCTAGGACGCCAGTATCCGCTCGAAGTGGAGTACACATCGCACTCGGCGGTGCCGCTCGAAGAGCAAATCGCCGGTGCGTTAGAACGCCTGGCCGTGCGCGGCATTCCCGGCCACACGCTGGTGTTTCTGCCGGGTGCACTTGAGATCCGCCGTGCGTACGCGGCGTGCGCTGCTGTGGCAAAGCGCTTCGGGCTTCTGCTCGTGCCCTTACATGGGGATCAAACGCCCGAACAACAGGACCGGGCGGTATTGGCGTCGGACGAGCGCAAGGTCATCCTTTCGACCAACGTGGCCGAGAGCTCGATCACCATCGAGGGCGTCAACGCGGTGATCGATAGCGGACTGGCGCGGGTGGCTGGGCACTCGCCTTGGTCGGGACTGCCGACGTTGAAGGTGGCGCGGATTAGCCAGGCCTCCGCGAACCAACGGGCGGGCCGCGCGGGGCGCTCGGGGCCGGGCCGAGTGATCCGACTTTTTCCGCTGGAGGATTTCCTCCGGCGGCCGGCGCACGAGACTCCCGAGATTGTGCGGGCTGATCTCGCCCCGGCAGCTTTGCTAGCGGATTCACTCGGAATCGGCAGCTTGAACGATCTGGAGTGGCTGGACGCGCCGCCTGCCGCGCACGTGGAGCAAGCGGTGGAGTTGCTCGCTCAACTGGGCGCTAGGGGCGGGGAGGGAAAGCAAATGGCCCGCTATCCGCTACACCCGCGGTTGGCGCGGTTGATTCTCGAGGCCGGCCGCCACGGCGTGGCCGAAGACGGCTGCGGCATCGCCGCGCTACTGAGCGCCGGGACACGCCTGCCTGTGCGACCCGGCCCTGCCACACGCTCCGACCTGTTGGTCTTGCTTGATTCCGAGTGGGACCCGCGCACGGCGCAGTTGGTGCGCCAACTGCGGCGTATCGCGAAAGCGCCGGAGCAGACCCGGCGTGATGAGAATGCGCTGCTGCTCGCCGTGCTGGCCGCCTTTCCGGACCGCGTAGCCCGTCGGCGTCAAGGAGCGGACCTGCAGCTGGCTGGCGGCGGCCCGGCGCAACTGGCGGCATCGAGCACCGTGACCGCGTGCGAATTTCTGGTGGCGGTGGAAGCCGAAGACCGCGGCGACCAGAAAGCGCCGCTCGTGCGGCTGGCGAGCGCCATCGAGCCTGAATGGCTGTTTGATCTGTTTCCAGATCATGTTCGGGAGGTGACGCGCGTAGAGTGGAATCGCGCTCGCGAGCGCGTCGAGGCGTTCAACGCTCTGATGTTCGGCGACATCGCCATCGAAGAGCGCCTGAGTGCCCCCGATCCCCAGGCTTCGGGGGCCTTGCTGGCCCAGAAGGCGCTCGAGGTTGGACTGGCGCGCTTTGTCGATCCGGGTGAGTGGAACGGGTTTCTGGCCCGCGTGGCATTCGCTGCCGAACACGCATCGATTCCTCGGCTCGGGCCGGCGGATGGGGAAGCGGCACTGCGGTCTCTGGCCTCGGGTCTGAATAGCTTCGCCGAGTTGGAACGAGCCGCACGCGACCGCGGCCTGCTGCGCGCCGCCGAGCAGAGTTTGCCACTCCAGTCTCGCCGCCTGTTGGAAGAGGTCGCCCCGGAGCGCATCCGGCTGCCGGGCGGACGCCAGGTCCGGGTGAACTACGAGACGGATCGCCCGCCGTGGATCGCCTCTCGACTGCAGGATTTTTTCGGAATGACCGAGACCCCGGTGATCGCGCGGGGGGCCGTGCCACTGGTGGTGCATTTGCTGGCTCCCAATCACCGTCCGGTGCAGATGACAACCGACCTCGCCGGTTTTTGGCGACGGCTGTATCCGCGAGTGCGAGGCGAGTTGGCGCGGCGTTACCCGAAACACGCCTGGCCGGAAGACCCTTTCGAGTAAACGGGGCCTGTTCAGCGCACACGGCCACCGGCGTGTTGCGACGGTGCCGGTTTGCGTTGGAACATCCAGAGGGCGCCGACCAGAGCAAAGACCAGAAAGTTACCGCCGGCATCCATCCCGAACAAGCCCCGGACGCCCAGGCGGCCGTAACCTTGGCCATCCAGCCACAGCATGTAGGTGATCGGCAGGTTGCCGGCCGCTTGAAACAGGCTAAATCGCGTGCTGGTGCCGTGCGCCCCGTGCCCGAGAACGTCCGTCACGAGCGCCAGGAAGCGCGCATAGCCGAAGCCGGTGGTCACCAGGTAAAAGACCGTACCCGCATAATAAACCGCCGGCGTACTCCCCGCCAGCAACGTGAGGGATGCGAGCCCATTGAGCAGTCCGGCTCCAGCATAGGTCAATTTCCGGTCCCACTCGCCGGGCAACAAAGTGGCCAGCAACGAGCCCAAAGCTAAAACCAGACCCCCCGCCATGCCGTTCACCCACATCACGCCCTGGCTGCCGACCCGGTAGCCGGAAGCTACCGCCGGAAGAAGCGTAAGCGCTGCTCCGGAGCTCACCGGGGAAGCAAGCAGCAGGAGCCCCCAAAGCGTGCGCCGGGACCGGAACGCCGCAACCAACTCCTTGCCGATCTGGCGTAGATGATCGACCAGGCTGGCTGCGGTCGCCGGCGGGGGTTCCGCGATGGTCCACGAAGCCAGCGCCGGCAGACCGGTCATCGCGGCGGTGGCCGCGGCGGCGAACGGCAGCGGCATGCGGGCCAGAAACCAGAGGGTGATGCCGGCGCCGAGCGCGCCACCCCCGAGGTTGCCTGCCTGGGTCCAACCCGATGCCTGGGCCTGCCCGGCCCGCGGCAGCATGCTGACCATCAAGCCGCCCTGTGCCGCGGAGACGAGCACGTTCACCACCATGCCCGTGAAAAGCAGACCGGTGACAGCGCCCAGATGAGCCGGGCCGACCAAGGGCACAGCCACACCAAGACAGGCGGCGCTGAGGAAAGACGTCAACAGGAGCCAGGTACGCCGCCTGAGTTTCATGTCCACCAGCGGCGCCCAGCAGAAATAAAAGATGGTCGGGATCTGGATCAGGGATGCGAGGTTAGCGATCTTCTCGACGGGCACCCCCTCGTTGCCGAGGAGGAAGGGCAGCGGCGTTGTGGTGAAGCCGGTATAGATTCCGCCGGGGAGGATGAGGACCAGGAAGAGCCAGGGCGGAGGCCACCGTTGGGGCCGGTCGGGCATGAAGGGGCAAGCATACCACGGGTGGGGGAGCCGTTTGACGTCAGTTTGGAACCGCTGGAAACCGCCGAGACCCATATGGAATTGGGAGTTTACGTCCCCGTCAGGGTCTGGGTTGGTCGATCGTCCGGGAGTTACGATGCTCACTCGTTTCCACCCTCCTATCCTCCACAACCAGCACGTCTCGCCGGCGGTTGTACTGCTCCAGGGCTGCTGGCCGGTGACCGAACCGGTCCGGAGATTCTGGCGGGACTCTTGCCTTCATGACGTTACACGGAGACGCGTATGCTCTCTCTGGGCCAAGATATCCGGCGTTGGCACCAACCGCGCCGGGAATTCCGGACGCGGATTACCGGGGGCGCCTGCCGCGGGGTGCGGGCACAGAAAGTCCGCCGTCGCCGAGGCGATCGTGCGGTTGGAATCCTTGGCGTTGGGGAGGGTTCGCCAAGGCGAACAGCGCCGTCTCCCCGCAGCGTCGCGGCGTGCCGGTTCGCTCGCCAGGTCGGGAACTCGCCGGATACGCGAATGCGGTCTAGCTCGGGCGACTGCCACGGCCGTTTCGCGGATCGAGGCGATATCGAAACAATTCGCGACAAATTGGCGAAATTCGCTTCTGTTCGGCCGGAGTGCGGTCCGGCTTTACCGCGGCGGCCGTGAGAAAATCGAGCTAGTCATCGTCTAGATCAGAGCTCGGGAGTCGGCCAAGGCGTGATCGGTCGGCGGGTAGCCGATGGGCGCGATCCAAATTCCCGCAGGCGTATTGATAGAAATCGACGGAGCCGTCGGCGGAGGGGTTCCTCGCACTCTGGTCGACGGCCCCTCATGTCAGGCGTGTAAGCGAGCCCCGGGGTCGGACGGAGCGGGCGACCGCCGCGGCGGTTCGGTGCGGCGATGGCTTCGGATTCGAGCGTACGAGAGATTTTAAGGAGTAGAATGAATCACCAATCATGAGGATTCTGGCTGCTCTCCTGGTGCTGGCTTGGCTGCCGGCGAGCTCCGCAATTGCCCAGAAAAAGCCCAAAAGCGCGTTGGACAAGTCGGCGCTGGAAGCCTATCTACGACATGTCGAGCTATATCGGGGAACGGTCACTTACAAGATTGACGATCCGAGGCCTTCTAAGGACTTGCCGGGGTTTTCCGAGGTCGAAGTACATCTGAGCTTCGACGGCGGAACCAAGGACGAACGGTACTATGTGTCCAAAGACGGCCAAATCCTGGTCAACGGGGACGTCTACCGCATCAATGGCAACCCGTTCCAGACCAACCTGGACAGGCTAAGCCTGGCCGACTTGCCGAGCCTCGGGCCGGCGAATGCTCCGGTCACGATCGTCGAATTCGGCGATCTCGAGTGCCCGGACTGCCGCATGGAAGCTCCGATTCTGCGGCACAATGTCCGAGAAACATTTGCGAGTCAGGTCCGCCTGTACTTCAAGGATTTTCCGCTCGGATCGATCCACCCGTGGGCGCGGGCGGCCGCTATTGCCGGGCGGTGCGTCTATCACCAGGACGCGAAGGCCTTCTGGGACTTCTACGACTGGATCTACGAGAACCAGCAGGAGATCGATCCGGATAATCTAAACTCCAAGATCCTCGCTTGGGCCGGCCAGAACGGTTTGGATGCTGGTCGCCTCGGCCGCTGCATCGAAACCAAGGCCAGCGAGCCCGAGGTGGATCGCAGCTTGGCCGAAGGGCGCTCCCTCGGTGTTCGCGGCACTCCGACGCTGTTCATTAACGGCCGGAAGATCGGCGGGCTCGCCTGGCCCGACCTCGAACTCGTTATCCGCAAAGA
>JAGWQP010000015.1 GCA_028876805.1 Acidobacteriota bacterium
CGGTCCGGAATTAAAGCCGAGGATGCAGCGCTCCGCCAGCGGCCGGTCTTCATATGAGTCGGCGTGGGGCCGGCCAAGGTTGGTGTCGTTGCGGTCCGCCGCAATGCGGTCCGCTCTCTTCTGTCCTTCGGGCGTCATGGCGGGATACCGCCCATCGGGCGGGTCGACGATCAGCGACGTGCGCTTCGTTCCTACGACTTTGTTGCCGCGGTCCCACCAGAACTCGTTGTAGGCGGCTCTCCCGGCAACTCCCCCGCCCCCGCCAGCCCACCCTGGGGGGACACCGCCTTTCGGAGTCTCGCCGCCCGTTTCGAGGTCCTCCGCGTCGCGATCCTGCCGGCGGTTTTCGGTCCGTTCCCAGGCCGCTGCTTCCTCATCGGAGGCGAAAAACTCTTTCGTTCCCAGTTCGAGGGGGCGTTGCATCGGCGTGATGGTACGGTAGTCCCACACGCCCTGCAGGTCCGGATGGCCGTCCGCCAGCCGCGGCACAGCCCCGGGCTGCTCGGCGGCGGATGCCGGCGCCAGCAGCGCGGCTGCGATCACAATGGAAAGACTTCCCATTGAGGTGACAAGTTGACGTTTCATTGAAACCTCCCTTTCACTTGTCTGGCTATTACTTGCCTGCCTGCTTACGGAATTTCCCGTAAAGAAGCTCTTCGACGAACGCCACGCACCTGAATTCCGTGATCTGGGCGTTCTTTTCCAACCGGCGATAGAGCGGCATGCTGATCTTCCAGGGCCGCGAATACACCTTGGGGTCTTCGATGGTGGCTTCGTACATGAGGGCGTCGGGGCTCATCGGCGTATAGCGCTCGACCACGTGCAGCGCGTCGCTGTGGAAATCGCCGGCCCTGTCGAACCAAGTCTGATCGTTCTGGCCCGTCACGTCGATGACCAGCGTATCTCCCTCCCAATGGCCGGCCGAGTGCCCCATCCAGCTGTCGGCAGGATTCGCCGGCGCCTTGGTCATCTCGATCGTGCGCATGGCGCCCGCATACTCGTAGGCGATCAGGATGTCCTTTGACGTCTGAACGATCTGGAAGGGATAGGGCATGTACGTCGCCCGCGGGACGCCGGGCAGATAGCACTTGATTTCCGGATCGTCGGTCAGCCGGTTTTCAAAATTCGCCTTCTTTTTTGCTGCCGCTTCCGGGAGATACGGGATCTCACCGCCCTCCACGACACCGAGGCCCCCGGGTTCGGCGCCGACCGCGCCCAGCGCCACCACCAGTCCGGTGCGCGCCACATGTTCCTGGAGGTCCCAGTTTGCCGTGTTGACCGCCTGCCAGATTCCGTTCAAGTCCGCCTTGCCATCCGCGGTCCGCGGCGCCTTGTACGGTTCGGCCGCCCTCGCGGCCGGCGTCGCACCGAGATGGAGTGCAGTGGCCAGAACAGCCGCAGCACTCGCGAACAGTGCGCCTCTCACCCATTTCTTTTGCATCAAGCGTCTCCTCTCCAAAACCGCCGGTCCTGCTTATTGTCCGCAGGCATAGCTGCGCTATCCACGTGGAGTCATGGGCGTGTCCCGGCCTTCCACGTTTTGTCCGCCCCGCGCTTACTATCTATATCTTAACATTCGCGGGGCCGCCGGGACAACTCAGAGCGATTCAAATCGGAACGAAAACCGCATTAATTGCGCACCGCGGTGTTAATCGGATACTAGAATACCTTGTGACAGCTTTCGCAGACCTCATCCATCCGGCCGCCGATTTCGATCAGCAAGTCGCAGTTCTTCGCCTCGCTGGCTCTCAGCACTTCTAAATCAAGGCGACTGCACCTTCCCAGTCAGCGGACATCAAGTTGTCGAGCCCGCCGAACAAGAGCAATCGAATTCACGCGAAGACAAAGCGCTCTACTCGGGGCCAATGCTTGCCATCTTGCCCAAAGTGGCGAGGATGCGCGCGTGACTTCGGC
>JAGWQP010000207.1 GCA_028876805.1 Acidobacteriota bacterium
CAGTTTCTCTAGCTGCAACTTCTGGTCGGGCGTGGCCGGAGAGTCGACCCGCGCGTAATACGGGGTCCCGAACTCGGCAGTCAGGGCTTGGTAATGCTCTCCAGGATCACGGCCTGTGCGGGCCGTGATCTCGGCCGCCAGCAGACCCATAATCAGGCCGTCTTTGTCGGTTGTCCAGACGCGGCCATCAAGGCGAAGAAAGCTGGCCCCCCCACTCTCCTCCCCGCCGAAACAACACGAACCGTCGAACATGCCCTTGACGAACCACTTGAAGCCTACCGGCACTTCCGAAAGCCGATGGCCGAGCCCCTCGACGACGCGGTCGATCAGGCGGCTCGTCACCACCGTCTTGCCGACCACGGTCTGCAACCCCCAATTCGGGCGGTGTGTAAGCAGATAGCGGATGGCGACCGCCAGGTAATGGTTGGGGTTCAGCAGTCCCCCAGAGGGCGTGACGATCCCGTGCCGATCGGCGTCCGGGTCGTTGGCAAAAGCCACCTGATACGAGTCTTTCAAGGCAACCAGCCGGGCCATCGCATACGGGCTCGAGCAGTCCATGCGGATCCGGCCATCGTGATCCACCGTCATGAATGAGAAAGTGGGATCGATTTTCGGGTTCACGATGGCGATTTCCAAGCCGTAGATGGAGTTGATCGGCTCCCAGTAAGGCTGGGCGGCGCCCCCAAGCGGATCCACCCCCAGCTTGAGCGAGGAGCCCCGGATGGCGTCCATGTCCAAAACGCTCGCAAGGTCGCGCACGTAGGGCAGAACCAGGTCCTGCTCGTGCGTGGTTGCCGCTTGAACCGCCTTGGCGAAGCATATTCGTTTGACACCAGCGTTGCCGTTTCGCAACAGCTCGTTCGCCCGCTCTTCGACCCAGCCGGTAACATCGGTGTCGGCCGGACCGCCGTTCGTGGGGTTGTATTTGAAGCCCCCGTCCCCCGGCGGGTTGTGGGACGGCGTGATCACGATGCCATCCGCCAGGTGCTCCAGTCGGTGGTGGTTGTACACGAGGATTGCCCGCGAGATGACCGGTGTCGGAGTCACGCCATCGTCTCGTTGAATTACAGTCTCCACTCCGTTGGCCGCCAGGACCTCCAGAGCCGTGCGCCGCGCCGGCCCGGAGAGCGCGTGCGTATCCATGCCTAGGTACAAAGGACCGTCGGTTCCCGCCATCGTTCGGTAATCGCATATGGCCTGCGTAATGGCCAGAATATGTGCCTCAGTAAATGTGGCCCGCAGCGGGGAGCCCCGGTGGCCACTGGTCCCGAAGCTGACTAACTGGTTGCGGTCAAACAAGTCGGGCGCACGCGCATGGTATTCCTCTTCAAGCCGGGCTACGTCCACTAGCAGTTTCTTGGGGGCGGGCTGGCCGGCCAGAGGAGATACCGTTGAGCGCACTCCTACGGCACTCGACATGGTTCCACTTTCCAGATGTCCGCAGCGTATTCGGCGACGCTGCGATCGCTTGAAAACTTGCCGGAACCGGCTACATTCAAGATGGCTTTTTGGGCCCACCTGTCCGGATTGCCATACAGTGCGCCGAGCTGTTCGTGCGCCTGGACGTAGGACGTTAGGTCTGCCAGGTGCATGTAGAAGTCTCCGTTGGTCAGAAGCATGTCGCGCAGGGGACCAAAAACGCCGGGCTCATTTCGGCTGAAGTGGTCGGAGAAGATCAGATCCAAGGCGGCTCTGGTCTCGGGCTCGTTTTCATAGTGCCACCAAGGGTTGTACCAGCCGCGGTTGCCGGCGACTTGTTGTGCCGTGAGACCGAACAAGAAGAAGTTCTCTTCTCCCGCTTCTTCGGCCATCTCGATCGTCGCGCCGTCGCGCGTGCCGACGGTTAAAGCCCCGTTCATCATGAATTTCATGTTGCTCGTGCCGCTCGCTTCATAGCCCGCCGTCGAGATTTGATTGGAGACGTCACTGGCCGGGATCAGCCGTTCCGCAATAGAGACGCAATAATCGGGCAGGAACAACACTTTGAGGCGGCCCCGCACCGCCGGGTCGCCGTCGATGGTTCCGGCGAGATTATTGATGAATTTGATGATGAGCTTGGCCAGGTGATACGCCGGAGCTGCCTTGCCGCTGAAGAAAAACGTCCTCGAGTGCATCTCGAGTTGCGGGTTCTCGCGTAGCCGGTTGTAGAGCACCACGATTCGAAGCGCCATCAGCATTTGCCTCTTGTATTCGTGTAGACGCTTCACCTGACAATCGAAAATCGTATCCGGGTCGACCATCTGCCCTGAAGATCCTCGAAGCCACTCCGCAAATCTCCACTTAGCCTCGCGCTTGGCTTTGAGAAACGTGTCCCGGAAGCTCTTGTCGCCAGCCAGGGGCTTGAGCTGCGTCAGTTGCCTGAGGTCCGTGATCCAGCCGTCGCCGATGGCCTCACTGATCGCCCCGGAGAGCGCGGGATTGGCCAGCAGCAGCCAACGCCGCGGTGTGACCCCGTTGGTCTTGTTATTGAAACGCTCGGGAAAGAGTTCGGCCAGGTCCTTGACTGTAGTCTGGCGCAGCAGGGCCGAGTGGATGGCCGCCACGCCGTTGGTGCTGTGCGAGCCGACGACCGCCAAGTTGGCCATGCGGATCATTCGCCCGCCCTCTTCCTCGACGAGGCTCACACGTCGAAGGCGGCCCTCATCGCCCGGGTACCGGTTCTGAACGTCCACCAGCAACCGCCGATTGATTTCGTAGATAATTTCGAGGTGGCGGGGAAGCATGATCTCAAACCACTCGAGCGGCCACTTTTCCAGGGCTTCGGGCAACAGGGTGTGGTTGGTGTACGCCAGCGCTCCCTTGGCGATATCCCAAGCTTCCCCCCAACCAAGATGAGCATCGTCCAACAAGATGCGCATCAGCTCGGCGACCGCAATCGCCGGGTGCGTGTCGTTCAGCTGGATGGCGACTTTTTCGGAAAACAAACGCCAGTCGGCATTGTTGCGGCGGAAGCGCCGAACCAGATCGGCCAGTGAGCAGGCAACCAAGAAATATTCCTGCACAAAACGCAACGCCTTGCCCATGCTCGTGGAGTCGTCGGGGTAGAGTACGCGGGTCAGGGATTCGGCGGACAGCGTCTCGGCCAGCGCGCCCACGAAGTCTCCGCCGCTAAACTCCTGGAAGTCAAAGTAATCGGGCGCAGCGGCGGCCCAGAGCCGGAGGGTGTTGATGGTTTTACCGCCATAGCCCACCACAGGACGATCAAAAGGGATCCCGATCACGCTGGACGGCTGACCCGGTACGACGCGCAAGCTTCCGCCGCGCAACTCGAAGGAGCAGTTTATCCCGATTTCCACCTTCTCGTTCGGACGCGCCACCTCCCAAGGGTCTTGGCTTCGAAGCCAGTTATCCGGCCGTTC
>JAGWQP010000208.1 GCA_028876805.1 Acidobacteriota bacterium
ATGGCGGGGGGGGCGAGCTGAGCGCGGCTGTGGCGAAAGGTTGTGGCGACGTCTTCCGGTAACTTGCGCAGATGTTCGAGTGCTACCAGCGACGCCAGCGTCTTAAGGCCAGCGAAAGGAGCGGCGAGAGGTTAGCCCTAGGACGCTGAGGTCGAGCGGTGCCAAACACTCCGGGCATCGGAGGTTTTGAGCGGCAAAGGCAGACCGATTCCGGCGGGAGGCTGGGTATAGGGCATACGCCGAGGGCGTGATAAGGCTACTAACGAGGCGTCCCGGAGGCTTTTGCCAGCGGGCAATCGCCACGTCGGAAATATAAACCTAGGGCAACAGCACCATCGGCGCGCGCCAGAACGCGAACTTCCGCGCCGTGGGGTCGAGCACGCTCACCTGGCACGTGTAGCGGCCCGGCTGCAACTTCTCGAGAGGTACGCTGAACCGTAGCGGCACGGCCTTGGTTTTCGGATTCAGGCCGTCGGTCACTTCGAGCGGCTCGGTCTCGAACGCCTTCACCGTGCCGCGATAGAAGCTGACCCGAGCCATCACCGGTTGCGTGGTTTCGGCGAGAGGCTGGTACGTTTCGAGATAGACGTACAGGTTCTGGTCCTTTCGGAACACGCGTGTCACGCTGGGGACCAGCTTTTGGCCGTCCTCGATCAGCGGATGCTGCGCCAGCAGCTTCTTGTCCCGTTCCGCTGTGGCCACGGCCGTTTCCAGCTTCTGCCGTTGATTGCTCAACACCACCGAGCTGATCGGCAGGTACTTCTGTTCCGCGGTTAGGTCGGGCACGACGAATTTGCTTTCGAACGTGCCCATCTTTCCAGTCTCGTTCTCCCGCGCCAGGAATTTCACCGTGTAGGTTCCAGGCGCGAGCGAAAAGCCGGTATCGTAGGCCAGCGTTGTCTTTGTCAGTTGCTGGGTGGTCTCACCCTTCAACTTGATTTCAATGTTGTCGCGTACATTGCCCACCAGCGTGCCCTTTTGGTCCTTCACCTGTCCGATGAAATCGAGGCGCGTCGTGTCAGCGCCACCATGGCGGGCGAGCGCGATCTCCGATCCCGGAATTTTCACCGCCAGCGGAACGAAGTACCGGTCGCGCGCCAGCCGGAAATAGTCCACTTCCATGGCGAGACTCATGTCGGTAACGGGATCGCCCAGCATCAAGGCTTCCGCCAGTTGCCGCTCCTTGTCCGCATCGCTGAACTTGTTAAACTGTTTGCCGGCGAAGTACCCCTGGCGGTAGTCGAGCTTGGTGATCTTGCTGGCGACCGCCTTCTCTCTCACCGAAATTCCGATGCGGCGGAACCGGCCGTCGAGCGCCTCGTTAGTCGAGTAGTAGCCAATGATGTAATAGCTGGCGATGTCCTTCTGTGCCTGCACGATTCCGAGCGCCAGGTCGTTTGCATCGAGAAGCGCCTTGCCACCGGTGTCGGCGGCCAGCGTGGTGAGGGTCTCTTGCTGGTTTTGGAATTTGCTCTGGGCGGTACGCGCCGAGCTACCCGAGTACATAGCTTGGCCGCCCGGCGACCCCTGCGTCGCGTCGCCGAGCGGCGCTGTAGCCACCAGGCCACGCGCGTCGATAGGGTAAAACGAGACGTTGGCGCGGATCGCGGCATTGATGGTGGCTTGCAATTGTGCCTGGTTGTCCACGCCATTGCGTGTCATCCCGCTGGCAAAGTAGATGAGTGCCTTCTTTTCATTGAGCGACCCGAGCATCCGAACGGCAGTCTCCAGTGCCGAAAGCTGGCGGTCGGTATTGAAGATCGCGAATTCGGTATCGTCCTGCTGGAAGGCGGCACCGGTGTCAGCCGTGCTGTCGTCGTTGTCTTGGGCGACGAGGCCCTGGCCTTCCCCGACGACCAGCTTTTTGATGTCCCGCTCGAGCTTGTCCCGGTCATCGGTAAAGTCTTCCACGACTTTCACGTCGCTCGAAAAGGTCATCATGGCCATGAGGTCCGAGCGCGTCATTTGTGTCCGCAAGAATTTCAACCCCGCATTCTGCGCGCGAATCTGGTCCTGAATCGGCATAGAAGTCATGTCAAAGAATAGGACCAGCAGCCGGCGGTCGCGATATCTAATGTCGCCGGGTTTTTCCGGTGCAATGGCAACCGAGGTGACCGGTTGTACCGCGGGCTGGACCGGAGCGTTGACCGCCACCGCTTCCACTGGCGGGTTGGGCGCTGGTGCGGGCTCTGCCTGATCTTCGAGCGTCTGGAATTCAAAAACGCTGATCTTTTGCGGCCTGCCGTCTTCTGTGACCAGGAAATCGGACGGCTTAAGGCCGGTGAGCGGCTTTCCATCTCTGCTCCTGATGACCACGTCTTCGACCACGAGTTGCGTGGTTGTGCCGAAGCTAGCAGCTCCCCGGGAACCGACCGGAGTGTTGCGTCCGGTCTGCGGGCCTTGCTGGGCGAAAGCCGTCAGCCAGATCAACAATGTCGCGGTGAGCGCTCGCATAGTCTAGAACCGGAACCTCAAGGTCGCTTGAATGGTGCGCATCCCGTTGGCGCTGGTCGGCAGCCCGAACTGAGCGCTCCCGAAAGTCGCGTTCCACGAAGTGTAGGTGACGTGGTTGAGCGCGTTGGTAGAATCGACCCTCAGGTCGAAGCTGCGCCGGTCGCTCACGCGGAAGACACGCCCGGCCGAGGCGTTCAGGCTGAACAGCCCCGGCCCGGTGATGATGTTGCGCCCGGCACTGCCCCACTCACCCGCCGGCACCGGACCGAACGCCCTCGGGTTGAACCCATAACCCGGAGCAACCGGGCCGAGCGAGCCGCCCAGATACTCGGCGCGCACCGTGCCTACGAAACCGGTTCCCGTGGCGAGGCGGTTCAGTACGATGGGCGTCTGTGGCAGCCCGCTGCCTACCACAATCGCGGTCGTGAAATTCCAATCCTTGGCAAGCGCCCCCTTCCAGCCGCTCAGCAAGCCCCCGCCCCGCGTACCCTCCCCGGTGCTCCATTGCAGGTTCATATTCAGGGCGTGAGTCCGGTTGAAGCTGGAGAGCGACCGCTCCGCGGTCAAATCCAGCCAGTTCTGCGCACACGGACTCGCGGCCGTGCAGGCTCCAGCGGCACCGCCCCGGCCGCCCAGGTTCTGGGCGTCGTCGATGGCTTTGGAGAACGTATATGTAACGTTGCCCGCCAGCCCGCTCCGGAGCCGCCGCTGAACTTGACCGCTGATGGCGTTGTAATTCGAGTTTCCATTGGAGGTTACATAGACATACCCTGCCGGATACGGGCTCGTTTCGCCGCCTGCCGGAAAGGTGTTCGGCAGAAACTGCTGCATCTGGTGCGTTCCCTTGTTGCCGTTGTAAGTGATCGTGGCCACGATCGATGCCGGCAAATTCTGCTGGATCGAAAGCTGCCAATAATGAAGGTAGCCGATCCGGAAATCCGGGTCGAGCGCAAACGTCTGCGGCGTCGAGGTTATAGCGGGAATCAGGAACGCGTTCGCCATCGAGTAAGGGTTCGCGAGAGAATTGGATTGCGTCACGCTGAACGAAAGCGGAGACTGCTGCGACATCTGCGCCGCGAGCGCCTGGTAGACCGAGGTATTGTAGTAAAGACCATAGCCGGCGCGAACCACCGTCGAGGCCTTCGCAAACGGGCGCCACGCCGCGCCAATGCGAGGCTGGAATTCGCGGTAATTGGGACGCACCAACGAACTGGGGTAGCCGGCTTCGCCCGCTAGGGTGCAACCCGGAACGCTCGTGGCGCAAATCGTTGGGGCTGGCGTAAAATTCGGGCCTACGCTCAAATTAACCAGGCGGTTGTACAACTCCGTCACCGGCGCCTGAAAATCCCACCGCAGCCCGGCGTTCAGCGAAAGCCTAGAGTTGATCCGCCAATCATCGTTCACAAACGTATCCAGCCACGACTGGCGAAAGTATTTGTCGGCGTTGCCATAGGCGATTGAGCTTGTGCCGGGAAAACCGAGCAGGAAATCGGCGAAATCGAATCCCGTATAGGCGCCCGTGAACGTGAAAGTGCCGCGCGGATTCTGCTGCGCGATCTGGTTGAAGTCCAGCCGTCGGTAATCGAAGCCAAACCTCCAGTTGTGCTGGCCGCGGACCCAGATCAGATTCTCCCCGGCTTGATTCGTCGTGTTGTGGGTGAGTGCAAAGTTAGCGTCGCTCAGACCAGCGAAACCACTCGCAAACGATAGACTGGGCGGGCCCCAGGATTGCGAGGACTGGTCGTTGCCCGCGATGCCCGCCAGGCCTGACACGTTCCGCACGTTGGCAAAATACGGCGTAATGTCCACGGCCTGCCGGCTGAAATTGTAGCGGAGGTTGCTGATCAGTCTGGTGGTGAAGTGATACGCGTAGTTCATGCTCGCGTTGTACCCGGTCGCGTGATTGGTGTCGATGAACCCAAACAGATCGGGCGTCGTGGTAGCGCCGCCCTGCCAGGAGAAGTTGCCGTTCAACTGGTTTTTGGCATTGATCGTATGGTTGAGCCGCGAATTGACATTGTTCTGATTGCTGATCCCGACGATCGGAATCTGGTAGTTGTAGCGCGGGTTGCTGATGAAGTCAGGCGTTGGGTAAAAGCTGAGTAAGGCTTGCGCCTGTGGGCTGATCCGATTCTGCGGAATGACGTTATTCGAAAACGGAGCGCCGCTCAGCGGATCGATGATCGCGACCGGCAGGCCGGTCTGCGGGTTGAGAGACTGCGAAAAGTCTCCGATCCGGTCGGCCGCCGAAGGCATGAGGGCCGATACCGTATTCGCGTTGCGGCTGCGGGTCAACTGGTAGTTAATGGTAAAGAACGTGTTCTGACCGCTCACCAGGTGCGGGATCTTGAGCGGGCCGCCGAACATGCCCGTCGAGCGGAAGTGGGCATTCGCGGACTTCGGTGTGTCTTGGCCGGTCAGGGAGTAGGGGCGCGCATCCAAAGCGGAGTTGTCCAGAATCAACGCCACGTTGCCCCGGTACTCCGGCCGACGATTGCGGCGGCCATTGCCAAAGGCGGCAAAATTCGCGGGGCTGCCACGCCCGTTCCGGCCCGGACCTCCGAAGCCGCGGCCTCCGCGTCCACCGCCGACGCCGCCGCCAAACCCGCGGGGCCCGCCCAAGCCACCACCTCCGGGGCCGACGCCCGGCCCGCCGGGACCACCCGGCCCGCCGCCTGGTGCCCCGCTACCGGCGATCAGCGCGCCGTCGGACCCGTCGAATCCGCCCGGCCCGCCGGGACCAAAGCCGCCCCCGCGTCCGAACCAATCATTCTGTTGGGGCAGATTCAAGCCGCTGCTGACGCTGCCATTGACGACAAACGAATCCGAAGCGCTTTGGTTGAGGTCGGTGCTCGCCAGCTCGTTGCCCGCGCTGCCGAGAACTCCGTCTTCATTGTCGAGCGCGTTCGCATCCGAGGCTCGATTCACGGCCAGTCGCTGAAATCCGTTTTGGCCGTTGGTAGGCGGCGCCTGCCGGATCGAAGGCCGTTCTCCCCCGCCTTGGCGTCCCTGGCGCCCGCCAAACCCGCCGCGATTGGGCGGTTCCTTGTTTGCCGCGGGCGCTGCTGACGCCTTCTGTGGCGCCGAGTCGGTAAGTTGTTGTTCGAGCGCGCCGAGCGACAAG
>JAGWQP010000209.1 GCA_028876805.1 Acidobacteriota bacterium
CAACCAGCGCGGTTCGGAGGCCCAATACCCCCCGGGCTCGTCCGGGACCAACAAGCCCTTCACCCCGCTCGATTGGCGGAACGCCAGCGTGGCACATATCCGCTCGACTTATAACTGGGGGCCGGGCTCGGACGAGGCGCTGGCCATGAACGAAGGCTCGCGCGCTCCGGACTACTCCTCGGGGCCGGTCTGGGCGATCTTCGACCAGGCAGCGGTCAATGCCAATGGCTGGCAGCTTCGGCACCCCTATATCGCCAATCCCCCGGACGGGAACTTCTTCAAGGCGGATACGCTCGCTGAACTTGCCCGGTTGGTGGTAGGCAACCGGTTCCAGCACATGCCGCTCAAGTATCTCGAGCAAACGGTCGCCAGGTTCAACTCCTTCGCCGACGCCGGCAAGGACACCGACTTCGAGAAGGCGGCCATGCACAGGATCGACAAGGCGCCATTCTATGCCGCGCTGATCCCGTTGGCCGTCAACGATTCCTATGGCGGACTGAAAATCGACGGGCATTGCCAGGTCATCGACATATATGGGAAGCCGATTCCGGGTCTTTTTGCCGGCGGCGAGGCCTCCGGCGGCGGCCGGCAGCATGGCATAGGCCGCGCGACGGTCACAGGCTATATCGCAGCGACGCACGCGGTAGCCGAACCGGTCCGCTGACCCAAAGGCGCGTGTCGGCTGCCCATTTGGCCCGCCGACACGCCCCGCTGTCGGTGTAAGGCGCTGTGTGGAGCCCGTTCGGGATCAATCAGGCAAAAGTGTTTGCGAGACGAGAAGCCAAACCATGACGAGTCAGGAAGCTGTTCTTTTCAATGTCTCCCTGAGCCTGTCGATTTCGCCTCAGGAGGCCGATGCCGGCGCTGCCCTGACCCTCGCGGCGGTAGCGAAATGTCCAGAACACTACGATCTTTCGGGTGATCCGGTTTTGTTCTTTGACGCAGCGGGCCACGAAGTCGGCAGAGCGCCGCTCGTAGCCTTCGAGGGAAACGATTTCGGTGCGGAGATCACCATCACCGCCCCGATCGAACTCGGCGAATACGGATACAGCACTGTGCTGATGCCCGCCGACGGCGACGGCGTCGCCCATGCCGGAGCAAGTGCCGGTGCCCGCTACAGGGTCAAAGCACACGACGTTCATATCAATGCCTGGGACATCCCGTCGGCGATCGCGGCTGGCGAGGTCTTTAGATTCCACATCGGCATAAAGTGCTCCGGTGGTTGCAAGCTCGACGGCGGTGCCTTCACTGTCCGTGACGAGGGCGGTACCATCGTTGCCTCCGGCAGACTTCCCGGCGCAATCTGGCCGGGGTCCAGCGCGCTCCAATACGCCGAGGTTCAGGCTGTCGCGCCGCTCGACATAGGCTCGCACCACTGGACGGTGGAATTCGCCGGCTCGAGCGAGGCGATCGCGCATTCCCCGGGTTCGCTAAGCATCCACGTCAGAACGGTCGCCGCGCCGGACCATGAAATCACCATTGAGGTCGTCGACCGGGACAGCGGCGCACCGCTCGAAGGCGTCAATCTCATCATGCACCCCTACCGGACGACCACCGACCGGAATGGCATGGCACGGATGAAGGTGGTGGCTGACCACTATCTGCTGCATGCTTCAGGACTCCGGCGCGTGCCCTATCGAGATCATCTCGATGCGACCAGGCCCGTCGAGCTCCGAATCCTGATGGCTGTAGAGCAACAGGAATCGCCCTGGACCCCCCCAGACAAACCTCAGGAACGCTCCATCGCACAGGTGCTGAGATGAGTGGCATGCGCGGAAGTCTGGGTGTCCACGCGCTGGCGCTTGCCGCCTGTATTGGACTGGATGTTCCTGTCCTGGCACAGGACAATTCGGCCCTCGTTGCCGGCAAGGACGCCTGGGCCCGGGCCTCGTGCTTCGATTGTCACGGTAGCATGGCTCAGGGCGGCAGCGGCGGCGACTACCCTGTTGGCCCCAGCCTCAGGAACATCACGTTCGGCAAAGAGACGATGGTGG
>JAGWQP010000210.1 GCA_028876805.1 Acidobacteriota bacterium
ACTTATCTGTCTGGCCGGCGTCGCCGGCTGTGTTCATTTCGACCCTCCCCGCCCGCCAACACTGACCGTGGCCGGCAGCTCGCTCGGCGAATCGAAATTGAAATCACGCCAGGTCGCCGACGTGCAGGTGGCCCTGGGTCGTTCCCTCGAAAGACAGGGGGAAACGGCACGAGCGATCGCCGCCTACAACGAGGCGTTGCGTGCCGATCCAGGCCGGGCTGATGCCGGGTTGCGCTTGGCCATGCTGTACGACAAGGAAGGGAAATTTAAGGAAGCGCTGCCGCTGTACCAAAAAGCCTTAGCGGCCTATCCGGGCGACCCGGATATCTTCTGCGATATGGGCTACAGTCTCTATCTTCAGGGCCGCTTGGTGGAAGCGGAGATCAATCTGCGCCAGGCTCTGGCCCTGGCCCCGGACAAAGCGCGGGCTCATAACAACCTGGGCCTGGTCCTGGGCTGCTCCGATCGGTCGGAGGAAGCCCTTACCGAATTCCGCCGGGCCGGCTGTTCTGAAGCGGACGCACAGATCAACTTGGCCTTTGCCCTGACCCTGGAGAACAAATGGGCGGAAGCGCGCAAACGGTACCAGATGGCTCTGGCCGCCGATGCCTCGTCCGCCGCGGCCCGCAAAGGGCTTCAGGAGCTTGAAACCGCACTGGCGAAGGTGGATCGGCTTCGTCACGTGCGCGCCGCCCGCGAATCTACCGACCCAGTCACCGTCTCCGCGAGGTGATCTCCCAACCGGCTAGCGCCCCAACGACTGGATCATTCCACGGAAGAACTGGATGCCGCCGAAGACGATCGCCCCCCAAGCCAGGACGTACTTGCCGCCGCCGGCGTTCGCCGCCGCCTGGTAACTCAGCGCCGTCACAACGATGCCTCCAATACACCAGAGAGCACCGTAGAGCATGTTCTTGCGGCCCGCATCCTTGAGGGCCTTCGCCTTGGCCTGCATCAAGTTGCTAACGACGATGGCCGCCGCCTCAGTGTCCAGCCCCCGCTGCGTCAGGTTCTTCTCAATCACAGTCGGTGCGATTCCGCTGCGCATCTGTTGTGCGGCGAAGCTAGCCTAACTTGCGCAGGTCGGAAAAAATTTTAGCAATTTTCCCGGATTCTGGAGGGCTCTTTGTCAAGATTCCTCGGTTTTTCGGTAGTGGAAAGTGTGGCGTGGGCGTGTAGTGGAAACAAAGCCTCTTGATTATCCATCATGCGCCGGCCATCCTATAGCCCAGGAGGGCCGGTATGTTCCTGCGGCGTTACACGCGCATGGTTGCAGGCAAGAGGCTGACCTACTACGCCCTGGTCGAGAGTGTTCGCACCGACGCGCGCGTCCGGCAACGCGTCATCGCACATCTCGGCGAACTCACCCACGATCAGGAACGCCGTTGGCAACGCACGGTCGTCTTTCACAATCGCCAGGGCGAAGCCCGCCAACTGCAACTCTTTGCCGATGAGGAGTCGGTTCCCCTACCCGACGATCCGAATGTAGTACGCATCAAGCTCGATTCGGTCGGCTGGACCAATGCCCGCAGTTTCGGCGACGTCTGGTTGGCCCGCTGGCTGTGGCGCTACCTCACGCTGGACGCCATCGTCGAGCGGCATGTGCCGCCGGGCAAGCATACGGTGCGACCGGCGGACGTCCTGGCCATCGAAGTGATCAATCGCCTGTGCGCTCCCTGCAGTGAATTCGCTCTCGCGGAGCATTGGTATGCGTCCACCGGGCTCCCCGATCTGCTGGGCGTGAGCGACGCGGTCCTCACCAAGGACCGCCTCTACCGGATGCTCGATGCCTTGCTCCAAGCCCAAGAGGGGATCGAGAACGACCTCAAGGACCAGTGGGGCCTGCTGTTTGACGTGGACTACGATCTGCTCCTGTACGATTTGACCAGCACCTACTTCGAGGGACTGGCCGAGGACAACGATCTGGCTGAGCGCGGTTACTCCCGCGACCACCGCAGCGACTGCCAGCAAATCGTGCTGGCCTTGGTCGTGACGCGGGACGGCTTTCCGCTGGCCCATTTCTCGCTGCCGGGCAACACCCAGGATGGGGACACGGTGGCTACGTTGGTGACCGCGGTCGAAAAGCGGTTCGGCAAGAGTCGCCGGGTCTGGGTCATGGACCGCGGCATGATCAGCAAGAAGAACTTGGCCTTTTTGGCCAAAGCGGAACGCCGCTACCTGATCGCCTTGCGCCGCAGCGCCCTGGCGCAGTTTCACCGGCAGCTGATGGAGGGGGGTTGGCAACGGCTGCCCGACAACGAGGAGGTCGAAGTCAAAGCGCTTGCTCGCGGCCGGCTCACGTATTTGCTCGCCCGCAGCCTGCCCCGCCGCCGCAAGGAACGAGCCATCCGCCGGCGGCAATTACTGCAGCTCTCCGCCGGCTTGAAGAAGCTCCAGCGGCGCATCGCCCAGGGGCGCTTGAAAAACCGCGATAAGATGCTGGAAGCCTTGGGACGCCTCAAGGGCAAGTATCCGAAAGCGGCTCGCTTGCTGCAGCAGCCAAGCTTGCCCAAGCAGCCCCGTGGCCTGACCTGGAAATGGAACGTGGCCAAAATCAAAACCGTGCTGGCTCACGATGGAGCTTATCTGCTACGCACCAATCAACCGGGCTGGTCAGCCACCGAACTGTGGGAAACTTACATGCAACTCACGGTGGTGGAGAAAGCCTTCCGCGTGCTCAAAAGTGAACTCCTCTTGCGTCCCGTGTGGCATCACTACAGCGGGCGAACCCAAGCCCACGTCTTCATCTGTGTGCTGGCCTACGCCCTCTGGAAGACGCTGGATTACCTGCTCAAACGAGCCGGTTTGCAAACCCAGATTCACAAACCCGACCCGTCCCGGCCGCAGGCCTCTCCCAAGCCGCGCCCCATGACCCCGGAGGTGGCCCTGCGCGAGTTGCGAAAGATCCAGATCGGCGACATTGTACTGGAAACCACCGAGGGCCAGCAGTTGGTTCTGCGGCGCGTGGCCCGGCCGGATGCGGAGCAGAGCCGTATCCTGAAGGCCCTCCAGCTGGAGATCCCCGAGCGTTTGAGCCCGGACCGCGTTTTGTAGTGGAAAACAGGGGGTCCGGCTTTGATAATCTCCAGGGATTCCTGTATGTTGGTTCGACCAACTGCGCAAGTTAGGCTAACGTCCGACGAGACTATCGTAGAGTTTGCGGGCGTCCGGTTGCTTGGGATTGTGGCTCAGGGCCTTGTTCAGGTTGTCGAGGGCGGCGGCACGCTCGCCGCGTGCCACGTTCGCCAGGGCCAAGTCAAAGAAGACCACCGCCGGATCTGCACCGAGTTCACCA
>JAGWQP010000211.1 GCA_028876805.1 Acidobacteriota bacterium
AACGTTTCTCGGCGATTCAGAGATGCGCCGCAGGGTCTTCCGGGGTGAGGGCGTATCCGGAGGTCGGCGAAGCTCAGCCGCACGATGGGGGAAGCGTTAACTCGTGATATCGGAAGCCATTCCTGTGGATCTAGCAAGGCAATCAAAGTCAAACACCGGCTGCGGCTGACGAGAGCCGTCGGCACGGCCAGCCCCAACCCGCCCGAACCGAAGCAAGAATCATGAATCGCCGGAGTTGCGAGGCGGGGATTGTGTATCTGGGGGTTGGGAGCATTTCTTGGGCCCGTCACCCTTCACAATGTCGACGCCGCCTTTCAGATACGCCCCGTCTTCGAGGATGATCCGAGCCGTGCGGATATCTCCCACCATTTTGGCATCCTTACGGATCTCGATTTTGTCGGCAGCTTCCACGTTCCCTTGGACCGTCCCCAAGACCACCACTTCGCGCGCTTTGACGCTGGCGTGCACCTTTCCGTTTGGCCCCACCGTGAGTTTGTGCTCCGGGGCTTCCAGAGTCCCTTCCAGATCACCGTCGACGTAGAGCTCTTCCTGGCTGTAAATCTGGCCGACGATTTTGACGGCCCTCCCGATCGTTGCCGAACCGCCCCGCGATTCCGACTCAATCTTTCCAATGGGAGTTCTCGACATGAGTGTGCTCTCCTTTTTCGGTTCGATGGGTCTGGGAGGAGTAGGTGCCGGCACACCCTCGACCACTCCTCGGGGGTCACCCAAAACTGACCATAGAGGGTCACTTCAAGACTGGCCATAGATAAACCGCTAAACCAGGACGTTAACTCAGGCGTGAGGGCGAGTACCCTGCGTCGATGTGAGCAACGTCTTGAACGAGCAAACCAAACAACAAGTCATCGCGCTGGGGCGGCTGGGATGGTCGCTGCGGCGCATTCAGAAAGCCACACAGGTGTGCCGGGAAACGGCGGCCGCCTATCTGAGAGAAGCTGGAGTGGCGGTACGACCGCCAGGCCGATGGGGACACGAGTCGGCGAGCCCCGCCCATACCGAACCATCTCCAGCAAAACCGGCCATAGCTATAGAGGTGACCACCGACTTTGGCGCGGAGTTGACCCCACCTGCCGACCCCAGCGGAACCCAGCCAGATGCCGGTGAGACCACCGGCGCCGATCCCCTCAACGCAAAACTGGCCATAGCGGTGACCGCCGACTCTGGCGCAGCGCCGGCGCCACCATCGGCCAGCACCTGCGCGGTGTATCGCGACGCTATCGAGCTGGGACTCTCCCGCGGCCGCAACGCCATGGCGATCTGGCAGGACCTGGTGGATACGTGGGGCTTCACCGGCGGCTACCAGAGTGTCAAGCGCTTCGTGCGCAAGCTGGTCGGCAGCCCATCCAAAGAAGCCTGCGCCGTGATCGAGACCGCACCGGGTGAAGAGGCTCAGGTCGACTACGGAACCGGGCCCATGGTACGCGACGCGCGCAGTGGCAAATACCGCCGCATGCGCCTATTCGTGCTGACCCTCGGTTATAGCCGCAAGGCAGTCCGTCTGCTGGTGTTCCAATCCAGTACGCAGAACTGGGCTGAGTTGCACGAGAAGGCCTTCCGCCGACTGGGCGGCTGCACGCGGGTGGTGGTGCTCGACAATCTTCGCGAAGGCGTGCTCAAGCCCGATCTCTACGATCCCGCGATCAACCCTGTGTACGCGGACATGCTGCGGCACTACGGCGTAGTCGCGATGCCCTGTCGTGTGGCGGATCCGGATCGCAAGGGCAAAGTCGAGAGTGGCGTGGGCCACGCGCAGAAGACGCCTCTGAAGGGCATGCGCTTCGAAAGTCCGGAGGAAGCGCAGACCTATCTGGACCACTGGGAAACGCACTGGGCCGACACGCGCATCCACGGCACCACCAAGCGTCAAGTCGCCGCCATGTTCGCCGAAGAACGGCCGGCCTTGCTGCCCCTGCCGATCGAGCCCTTCCGCTATTACCAGTTCGGCGAACGCACGGTGCACCTGGACGGCTGCGTGGAGGTGGAAGCCGCTTACTACGGTGCACCGCCGGGCTGGATCGGCCGGAGGGTCAGTGTGCAGTGGGACTCGCACCAGGTGCGGCTGCTGAACCCCTCCACCGGCGAGTTACTGCGCGAGCACCTGCGTCAGGCGCGCGGCGGCCATCGCATTCAAGAACAAGACCGCCCCAAGCACACGCCTCTGAGCACACAACAACTGCTGAACCGCGCTGCTCAGGCCGGGGAGCAGATTGGCGCGCTCTGCCGCCGCATGCACAGCGAGCACGGCCAGAACGCGGTGCGCCGCATTCTGGGCATGTTGTCGTTGGCCAAGAAATACGGCGCCGCCAGCGTTGACGAGGCCTGCGGCACTGCATTGGAAGTGGGCTCCTGTGAGTACCGCTTCGTGCGCCGCTATCTGGAGCGCCATCCGCAAATGCCGCTGAGCTTGCGGCAGGTCGATCCCCTGATCCGCGAACTGACAGAATACCGCGATTTTATCGAGAACCAGACCAAAGGAGATTAAACGATGAACCTCATTGAACTGCAACATGCTCTACGGCAACTGCGGCTCGGCGGCATCGCCACCCTGCTGGAAACGCGATTGCGCCAAGCCCAAACCGAAGCCATGGCGCCGATCGATCTGATCTCGTGCCTGGTCGCCGACGAGCTGAGCCGGCGCGGCGACCGCTTACTGGAAAGGCGGCGCAAGCAGGCCGCTTTCCGCGATCCGCAAAAGACGCTCGATCACTTCGACTTCAACTTCAATCCCAAGATGAATCGCAGTCTGGTCTACGACCTAGCTACTTGCGCTTTCATCGGCAAGCGCGAAGACGCATTGTTCCTTGGACCGGGCGATCCTGCGACATTCTGCACCTCCTTGCTACGCGCCTGAAAACAATGGGCGTTCCGTTTCCACATATGCTGATTGCGGACGACGAACGCGATTCTTGATATCGGTTACGGCCTTCAATACTGCCTCCGATCGCAAAGCTTCCACGGAAATCTGCCACGGTGCACACGGCACTACCTGAGTTGCGGGCAATACCTTCTCTACAATCAATCTCCGCACCGTATTTACTGCGATCTCAAGGCTAGCAGCCGCCTGCTCAAGCGTGACCACGCTGGTCGCGTTCTGGCTTGGATCATAGGCCGGCAGTTCGTGGTAGCTTCGCAGTGAGCGGACGCGCCCTTCAACCCAGGTATTGCCGGCACCAGTGCGCAACCCGAGGCGGTTTAGCGTTGCGGCGATTTGATCATCCCGAAACAGGCCCGCCATCCGGCGCACGATCTCGACTGCTTCGAGACTGGTGCACCGGCTATGCTTGCCACTGCCATTTCTCTTCACCCGCAGTTCCGAATGCTGCCCGCCCGTCCAGTGGATCACCAGTACGGTCTCACCCCGCTGCTCGTCGACTTCAGCCACGATCTCACGAATCAGGATACGCACTATCCGCTGCTTCAACCCCATATCTGTTGACGGAGCGTTCCAGATCGCCGGCAGGTCCTGGGCCATACTGACAAGAGTTTCCTTGTCGGGCAGCAGGACAGGTTTCGACTCCCGTTCGAACCGCTCGAGTTGAGCCGCGACATCCGTTGCTTTTTGCAGAGCCACATTCCACCGGGCTTCCAGTTCAGCAGCGACGAGGCGTTTCGCCGGGTCCACGGCCTCGTAGCGTCGCGAAGCTAACTCCGCCTGGTACCGCGCCTGCTCCAGTTCCAGTGACAGAACCTGTCGCCGCTCACGCTGTTGCTGTAGGATCCGCTCAGCAGCAGCCAACGCTGCTTCGATTGCATTTCCAGCAATAGCTTTGAGAATCTCGCTGGCCACCGCTTCGTCGGGCCGTAATCCACCAAACGAGATACACATTCCCTCGCCGTGATTAATGTGGGCGCCGCGGCAGTGATAACGCGGTACCTCACCATGACTTCCGCTGTAGGTCACATGTAACATGCGGCCGCACCGGCGACAGCGCAACAAACCTGCCAGCAAGCTGCGACCGCCTCGGCCAGATTTTCGATCCATCGAAAAGTGCCTGTGGGTGTTCTCCGCCAAAGTCACCTGATTGCGCTCATACTGCTCCCAAGAAATGTAACTGGGATGGTGGTCGCGAATCAAGACCATCCAGTCCCGCCGTGGCTTTTTGTGACCTTCGGTCTTGTGTATCCGACCGCCGATCATTTTGGTGCGTGCCTCTGTTTTTCCGAAAGCGTAGGCACCCGCATAAACAGGATTCGTCAGGATGGCGAGAACACTGTGAAATACCGGCAGCTTCCAAGTGGTCGCTTTTCCGAAGCGGTCGCGCGTCAGAGCCGGAAGGAGAACTCGTTCACCACGGAACCAGAGCAAGACCTGGCGAGCGCTACCGAATTCCGTCATCTTCGCAAACACGAGATGAATCGTCTGCTGCACTCGACGATCCGGATCGATCTCGATTTTTCCATCCTGAGTCCAACAGAAACCGACCGGCAAACAGAATTGCAGCTCGCCGCGACGGGCCTTCTGCCGGATCGCCTCCAACGATCGTTGGCGAATCAGATTAAGCTCGAACTCGCTCATTGTCCCGCGCAGGCCCAACAGCAGCCGGTCGTTGATCAGGCCGGGATCATAAACGCCATCGGGGTCGATGATTACGGCACCGACCATCCCGCACAGCTCGACCAAATGATGCCAATCGCGGCCGTTGCGCGCGAGACGCGAAGCCTCAATACAGAAAACGGCGCCCACCTCTCCGGAACATACGTCGGCGAGTAGGCGTTGAAATCCGGGGCGCTCCACGAAGCCGGACCCGGACCGCCCGAGGTCTTCGTCGATCACGTTGACTTCTCGAAAGCCCAACTCCTGTGCGTGCTCGGCGAGGCCATATTGACGGCGTTGACTCTCCTGGTTGTGCAGCAGTTGGCCAGGTGTGGACTGGCGGATGTAGACGGCAGCGCGACGCCGCAAGCGTTCAGACGTCAGTTTCGGATTCATCAACGCCTCCTTGCTTCACAATCGCTTCTGTCCAGGCCTGTATCAGCAACTCGGCCAGCGTCAGTGCAAGTTCCGTTTGTTGCTGGTGTGGCAAGTGCGCGGGCATGTCAGCCGACAGCGCCAGATTCATTTGCACAAAATCAGGGTTCCCTTTTCCGCGCGCCATGTGCGCCTCCTCTGAGTGATCTCAGCGAAGGCTTACCGCAACCGGACGTAGCCTGTAAAGCATCGAGCAGCGCCCGGAGCTCGATGAGAGCTTCCACTGCAAGGAAGGGCTCGTCCAGCGCACATTGGGCACAAGCGGGGTCCATCATCCAGCTCGGCAAAGCGCCAACCGTCCCATCAGGCAAAATGCAAAACACCAGTTGCTGTTCGCCGCGCTGGATGCGCCGATGGACCCGAAGAGTCTGGCCAAACAACGGATGCCAACGATAGTGCACGGTCACATGCGTGAAACCATGTGCATTATGTGACGGGCTCGGGCGGCACCGGAAAGAGCCACCTGGCTCAGGCCATCGGGC
>JAGWQP010000212.1 GCA_028876805.1 Acidobacteriota bacterium
GCGCTCGAATGGACAAGTTGCGGCGGCTTCGGTTCCGCCCGCACCGAATGGCGTATCTAAGCGTCGGCGATTCAACGAGAAATCAACGGGTTGGGTGCGTCCTGTATAATCCCCAAGTATGGGGGTACCCGACCTGGAGGATTGCCAGAGGCAGTTTCAACAGATTGGTGAGGGAGTGGGCGCGCTCGCCGAAGGCCTCACCGAAGCTCAGTTCACGTGGCGGCCGCGGCAGGAGGTATGGTCGATTCAAGAATGCTTCGGTCACCTCATCATCGTGGGACAGCAATATCTTCGGCTGATCGAAAATGCCATTCAGCAAGCCCGCGTCCGTCGGATCACGGGAACCCCCCCGTTTCACTATGGTTGGCTGGAGCGTTCCTTTCTGCGGCAGAACGAGCCGCCGGTCCGAAGGAGGGTTCCGGCCCCCCGACGATTCCGCCCCGTCCACGGCCAGCCGGTCACGGCGATCCTTCCCACTTTGCTCCACGTGCAGCGCGAGTTCATCCGGCTGGCCGAGCTAGCCAAAGGTCTGGATCTAGTGCGTGTGAAGGTGCGCAGCCCGATCAGCCGTTTCATCAGGTTCAGCTTGGGGATCACCCTGGCCCAGCAGGCGGCGCATGAACGCCGACACCTGGAGCAGGCACGCCGCGTGCGCGAAAACCCGGCGTTTCCCGCAAAGTGATGCCCCCCTTGCCATGGCGGCAGATCGTCCGATCGATCGGCCTGGCGATTCTGACCGTCCTAATGGCTGTTGTTGGCTTGGTGTATTGGTACGCGTGGCGTCCGCTGCCCCAACGATCGGGCGCCATCGAAGCCGGGGTCTCCCAGACGGTTTCGGTAGCGTTTGACGCGCTCGGCGAACCGCACATCCGCGCGGCCAGCCAGGACGATGCGCTTTTTGTGCAGGGCTATGTCACCGCGCAAGACCGGCTGTGGCAGATGGACGGCCTGCGGCGGCTGGCTGGCGGCGATCTGGCCGAGATTCTAGGGCCCGCGTTTCTCGAGTCAGACCGCGTGGCGCGCCGGCTGAGACTGCGCCGGGTTGCGGAAGCCGATTACCTCAACCTCCCGCCGCCGGACCGCGCCGTGCTGGCCGCCTATGCGCGTGGAGTGAACGCGTTTCTAACTACGCACCGGGACCGCTTGCCCGTGGAGTTCACCCTGCTTGGCTACCAGCCGCAACCGTGGAGCGCGGTGGATTCCATTCTGGTGGCCTTGCACATGATTCGAACCCTCACTACCACGTGGCGGGAAGAACTGGTCAAGCGGGCCATGCTCGAATCCGGCGACCCGAAGAAAGTGAACCTTCTCTTCGCCGTGCGCGCCGGCAATGAAGCCCAGCCGGGATCGAACGCCTGGGCGGTGACGGGAGCCCACACGGCGTCAGGCAAACCGCTGCTCGCAAATGACATTCACCTCGATTACGGCCTTCCAGGAGTGTGGTACATGACGCACCTCGAAGCGCCCGGCCTGGACGTCGTGGGGGTCGCGCTTCCGGGAGCCCCCGGAGTGATCGTAGGCCACAATCAGCGGATCGCCTGGGGTATCACGAACCTGCAGTTTGACGTGCAGGACCTTTACATCGAGCAGCTCAACGAGCAGACTGGCCAGTACCTCTATCAAGGCCACATGGAGCAGGCACGGCTCGAGCGCGAACTGATCCGCGTCAAAGGCCAGCCTCCCGTGGAACTGCTGGTCTGGGTGACCCGGCACGGTCCACTATTCGCAACCGAGGGCGGCGACCGCATGGCCTTGCGCTGGATCGCCGAAGACCCGAGCATCTTTCAATATCCGGTCGTCGAGTACGATCGGGCGCAGAACTGGTCGCAGTTCACCACGGCGTTGGCGCGGTTCCCGGGGCCGGGATCAAACTTCGTGTACGCGGACACGGAGGGGAACATCGGCTACCACGTGGTCGGCAAGCTGCCCAAGCGCCGCGGGTACGACGGCGACGTGCCGGTCGATGGCTCGTCAGGCGACTTCGACTGGGATGGGTACATCCCGTTCGACCAGCTTCCCTCAGTCTTGAATCCGTCGCGCGGCATTATCGTCAGCTCGAATCAGAATCCGTTTCCGCCGGATTATCCGTACCGGGTAAACGGCGATTTTGCGCCGGCCCGATCCAAGCAGGTACTTGATCGGCTTTCTGCGCACGATGGCTGGCGCGCGGATCAAATGCTGGCGATTCAGACCGACGTATACTCGAAGCCGCTCCAGTTCCTTGCGTCCCAAGCGGTCGCCGCTTACGGGAAGCCGAACAGCCGCGATTCGGACCTAGGCCTGGCGGTCGGGTTACTTCGCGAATGGAACGGGCAGATGGACAAAGATCTCGCCGCGCCGTTTCTGGCCACGCTCCTCTATCAACATGTCCGCACGGCCGTGGCCATGAGTGCGTCGCCCCAGAGCGGGGCGGCTTACGATTACCGGCTGGCGCCCAACATTGTGGAACAGTTGTTGCGCCAGAGGCCGGCAGGCTGGTTCCGCAACTACGATGAGATGCTGGTGAAGGCGCTGGGCGATGCGGTCGAGGAAGGGCGACGCAACCAGGGTCGCGACCTCCGACGCTGGCGTTATGGAGCCTATTGGAAGGTGACGATCAACCATCCCGTGCTGCATCAGATCCCGCTCCTAGGCCGGTATTTCGACATCGGCACCGTGTCAATGAGCGGTTCTGCGACCACCGTAAAACAGACCACCCGCCAACTGGCGCCTTCCATGCGCATGGACGTCGACTTGAGCAACTGGGAGCGCTCCCTGCTGAACGTGCAGATTGGCCAATCCGGCCAGATTTTTTCCCGCCATTACAAAGACCAATGGGAGGATTACTACAACGGTCGCAGCTACCCCATGCAGTTTGGCGCAGTCCAGGCCACGAGCACCCTCGAGTTCCGGCCGGCAGCGGAGTCGCCCGCACCTTGATCAACTTATCCGCCTCGTCAGAAACGACCGCCCGCGACCGAGTTACTCGTCTTCTGGGCCCAGCATGCCCGTGATGGAACGAAGCGGGCCATGTTCATCGCCACCTGTGCGCATGGAGCCGAGCTCGCGGCGCATTTTTTCGAGCGTTATGCTCTGAATCAAGACGTGGCCGGGACCGGTCAAAGTCGCCAGGAACAGTCCCTCGCCGCCGAACAGCGCGGTCTTGATGCCGCCCACGAGCTGGATATCATAGCCTACGGACACATCGAAGGCCACGATGCAGCCGGTGTCCACTTGCAGGGTCTGGCCCGCCTGGAGGTCAAATTCAACGAAATCGCCGCCAGCATGGATGAACACGGCGCCTGGTCCTGTGAATTGTTCCAGGATAAACCCCTCACCTCCGAAGAACCCGGTCCCGAGGCGCTTCACGAACGCCACATTGAATCCGACCGACGTCTCGGCGAACAGGAAAGCGTCGCGCTGGGCGAGGATCGTCTGGCCCGGTTTCAAAGTGAATACCTGGATGCGTCCTGGGTAGCTGCCCGCAAAGCCGACTTCGCCGGGACTTTCCGAGCGGAAATAGGTGACGAACAGGGATTCGCCGGTCACGGTGCGGCGTAGAGCGCCCATCAGTTTTTCACCGAGATTGGCTCCGGCCATGCGCGTTTCCCATTCCACGTTGGCGGTTTTGTAGACCATCTTGCCGGCTTCGGCATACAGTTCCTGGCCCGGTTTGAGGCGAACCCGGGCGACTTGCAGGTTACCGCCCTGAATGGTGTAATCGAGCGGCTCGGGGGCGGGCGCGGGCGCGGTAGCAGTCGCGGTGCTGAGCGGCCGACCGCAGTTGTAGCAAAAGCGTGCGCCCTCCGACAACTGGGTTCCGCAATTGGTACAGAACGCCATAAGGGGGAAGTATACCAGCCTCCCGCAACTACTTGATTTCTTGTTGAACCTACAGTGCTTCGAAGCGCCATTTGGTGCGTGCGAAGCGCGAATCCTCCACAACTTGTCTATTCGAGACCAAAGGGACCAGCGACGAAATCGAGACGCTTGCCGACGAGTACAGGTTGAAGGTCACACGAGATGAATCGAACGATCCGGGTAATCTAATCTAGGGAAGCGCCCGTGCCAGCCGGGGCGACAGCCAGTTGCCGATACGAACGCCCTTGGATTTGGTGCCGTTCACGCGCGTGATACCGGCCGCCAGCTCCGGCGCGAGCAGCCCGTTGTTGGTAGCCTCGAGAGCTAGTTTCCGCACCGCCGTGATCCGTACGTTGATCGAAACCGCGCCGAGCCTGCGGGCTTCCAGCGCACCACGCCAAGCATTCACCGTGGCCTTGGTGAATCCCGGCCGCGGCTGCTGACCGTACCATTCGATAAATTCATCAAGGCCGAGGTTGTACATCCCTTTTTGTAATCGGTGAGGAGACGCTGTCCAGCACGAGGGCCTTCAGCCTGCGCCAATCCGCCGCTCGATTTGCCAACACTAGATCGTTCATTCTCAGCCCTCTTATCGGTAGTTAAGGCATGCGGACATTACCTCGTAGTGATAGGGACATCAAGCTCCGCTAAAATCGGCTGTATTCTGAAAGGACGACGATGCCAGCCATGGATGGTCTCTGGCAAGACATTCGCTACGCTCTCCGCCAATGCATCAAGTCGCCCAGTTTTACGACGCTGGCGATCCTTTCGCTGGCATTGGGCATGGGCGCCAATACCGCCATGTTCACAGTGGTCGAGAGCGTCCTACTCCGCCCGCTGCCCTATGCCAATGCCGGACGTCTGGTCAGCATCGGCCCCGGCGGCCCACACGGAACCGAAGCGGCGTTCTCATCCACGTCCTGGTTGAATTATCGCGATGTGCGCGAGCAGGCTCGCTCGCTTTCCGCCGTTGCCGGGTACTCCGAAGATATCGGAGTGGTGCAGAGTCGGGAAGGATCGTTAAGCGTTGCCACACCACGCGTGACTCCCAACTTGTTTCCCATGCTTGGTGCGAAGCCGCTGCTCGGCCGCGATTTCTCGGAAGAAGAGGGCAAAACCGGTGGCCCACGTGTGGCAATTCTTTCAGAGGCTCTGTGGCGACAGTCCTTCGGCGCCAACCCCAAGATCCTCGGACACACCGTCCGCGTTAATGCGGAGCCGCGTGCCGTAATCGGCGTGATGCCCAGCAGCTTTCGTTTCCCGGAAGCGTCTGGCGATCTCGGCAAGGCCCTGTGGCTTCCGCTCCAGCCGACGGGCGAGATGTTGAAGGAGCGGGGCTACAACTTCTTCCTCATCATTGGGCAGCTCAAATCTGGAGTCACGGTGACGCAGCTGCGCAGCGAGCTCGCCGCCATCTCACAGCGCATCCGTCAGGCCGATCCTCATTCCAACCAAGGGCTTTTGTTGACGGCGGCTTTTTATCAAGAATTGCTGACTGGCAGCTCCCGGCCCGTCTTATTCGGATTGCTCATCGCTCTCGGACTGGTTTTGCTGATAGCCTGCGCCAACGTAGCCAATCTGCTGATCGCGCGCTGTCTGGGACGCCGCCAGGAGTTCGCTGTGCGCTGCGCGCTGGGCGCAGGACAGCTTCGTCTGATGGGCCAGCTGCTCCTCGAAGGCGGCCTGCTCAGCCTTGCCGGTTGCGTGGTAGGCTTCGGATTGGCGGAACTGGCAGTTGCCGCGATTCACAAGCTCCCCGAAGGCGCCATCCCGCGCGGCGAGGAAATTGCCGTGCGCTGGACGGTGGTCGTGACGCTCGCGCTAATCGCCACTCTCACCACCACGCTCTCCTCCTTGCTCCCGGCGATTCTCGTGGGGCGTACCGATCCCCAACCCGCCTTGCAAGCATCCTCCCGCGGCTTGGGAACGCGCGCCGTCCGTTCTCGGCTCAGCGGCTGGGTGGTAGGCGGCGAGGTGGCTTTAACGACGCTGCTGCTGATTTCTACCGGTCTGCTGTTTCACACTCTGTGGAACCTCGAGCACGCGCGGCTCGGCTTTGATATGACGCGCGTTACCTCTTTTTCCGCCATGCCCGCCGACGCCGCCGGCTTCGGCAACTTGGGCGTTATGGAAGCGAACCAGCCGACGGGACCGCACATCGCCACGCTTGTGTATCAGCCAGTCCTCGAACGCATGAAGGCTCTGCCCGGGTTTCAGGATGCCGCCCTCATTACCGCGCCTCCTCTTTCCGGGGTTGACCTGAACAGCAGTTTTACGATCGTCGGAATTCCCGAGAACCTGCAGCATGGTAATGGTGCCAGGGTCTCCGCGGTCAGCGGCAGCTACGCGCACGTGATGACCACTCCGGTTATGCGCGGCCGCATGATCACCGAGGCGGATTCAGCCACCGCGCCCTTTGTAATTGTTGTCAACGAAACCTTCGCACACCGATATTTTCCCAACCAGGATCTGCTGGGCCGACAGATCAGTCTGGGGGGTAAAGACACCGGAATGCTCCAGCCTTACACCATCGTCGGTGTCATCGGGAACCAGGTTGAGCAATCGCCTGCCTCCCCGACAAAGCCTTTCATCCTGTTGCCGTATCAGCAGATTCCGACCACTTCGCTGTTTTACGCGGCACTTCTGAAGACCATCGTCTTCTTCGTAGTCCAGACCCATTCGGACATCCCCGTGGCGCCTGCGGCCCGCTCGGTCTTCAAGCAACTGGCTCCCGATTTCGCTCTCGACAATTTCAACACTATGCAAGAGAGCTTCGCCAAAAGCGACTTCAATGATCGCGTCGGCCTCTACCTTATCGGCGCCTTCGGCGGCATGGCGGTGCTGATGGTAATTGCGGGTCTGTATGGTGTGCTGGCGCAGATTGTGGGGTATCGCCGCCGCGAAATCGGCATCCGCCTTGCGTTAGGCGCGACGCCGCCCGGCATCCTTTCGATGGTGCTGCGTCAGGCGTCAATGCTTGTGGTTGCTGGCATCGCCGCCGGCATTGCGCTAGCTGCCGCCGCCGGAAAACTCGAAGCAGGTTTTTTGTATGGCGTTAAGCCCCTAGACACATGGACGTACGTTGCCGTGATCGTCCTGCTGCTTCTGGTTGGGGGGATGGCGGCGCTGGTCCCCGCCCAGCGCGCTGCGGTGATCAAACCTATCGACACATTGCGGGAAGAGTAGGGCACCACTGTTCGGGGACTTGCAATCACGCGGGGTACTCATCCTCGGAGCCAAACTGGTTGTCACACCCTCCACTTGATAACTCGTGATGTCGGTAGGTTCGAGCCGGAATTGCCCGAGCCGAGACTCAGGTGATTGCCTGAGGCTTTGACCAATCTCCGAAGGAAGCGTATTGCCGGGGTCGGCTGTTACGATGCGGAGCCGATCCGGGTCGGGGCCAAGAAGTACACTTCTCATTCCGTCTCCGAGTCATTGCTTGCACGATCCGGCTGTAAGAAGCATCATCAAGCAGACGAATTCCGGAAGGGAGATGGCATGTCGAGATCCATTCGCGTCAAGAAGGGCGGCTTGAGCGTTCCTCCGCTACTATCCACCGAGAGCGCAAAAGGGGCGCCTTTTTGGCCCCTCGGCCATAAGGGGGAATTTTAGCGCACCGCTCGTGGCAAAATGGAAAAGCGTGACGATGTTTTCCTGGCTCTTCTCTGACCCGCTTTCGGTGGGCACACTGGCGCCCGATTTCTCGCTGCCGGATGAATCCGGGCGGACCGTCACGCTATCCGCACTGCGCGGGCACGGGGTGGTGCTGGTGTTTTACCCGGGGGACGGTACGCCGGGCTGCACCAAGCAGCTGTGCGAATTTCGCGACAGCTGGGAGGCGGTGCGCAAGCGCGGCCTGGATCTGTTCGGAGTGAATCCGCAGAGCCCCTCCAGCCACGGAAAGTTCCGGCAGAAATTTCGTTTTCCGTTTCCTCTGCTAGTGGATCGCGGCCAAAGGGTGGGGGCTCTCTACCATACCAACGGTTTGATCGTGAAGCGAACCGTGTACCTGATCGGACCCGATGGGGTGATCCGTTTCGCCCGGCGCGGCATGCCGAAACCTTCGGAAGTGCTGGCAGCGGGCTAAATGCGGTTTCCGCGTGTGTACCCCATCCTGGACACTGAAACACTGGCTCAGCACGGCATCGCGCTCGACACAGCCGCGGCGGCATTGCTGGAGGGCGGCGCCGGTATCCTGCAGGTTCGCCAAAAAGGCCATTGGACCCGCCAGGTATTCGAGAGCGCGCGGCAGGTTGCGTGTCTCTGCCGCGAAGCAGGTGCGGTGCTGGTGGTCAACGACCGGGCTGATTTCGCAATGCTTTTAGAAGGCGGCCTGCACATCGGCCAGGAGGACCTCGCGCCGCGCGACGCCCGCAAGCTGATCGGGCCTGATGCGCTGCTCGGCTTTTCCAGCCACAACCTCGAGCAACTCTCGGCGGCCGGCGGCGAGCCGGTGGACTATGTGGCGCTGGGACCGGTCTATCCGACTTCGTCCAAACACAATCCCGATCCGGTGGTGGGCGTGGACGAGGTGCGCCGCCTGCGTCCGTTGATCGATAAGCCGCTGGTGGCGATTGGCGGCATCACCCGCGCGAATGCGGCTGGTGCCTTCAACGCCGGCGCCGACTCGGTTGCAGTCATCTCGGACCTGGTTCCTCAATGCCCGACGGCACGATCGCTTCGGGAACGGATGGAAGAATGGCAACGAATCGCAGCACGGATCTGACAAAGGGCGGGTTGGTTCAGGGCCTCGGCCTCATCGATTCCACCACGCTGGTGATGGGGTCAATGATCGGATCAGGGATCTTCATCGTGGCCGCGGATATTTCACGCCAGGTGAATTCGCCCGGGCTGCTGCTGCTGACCTGGCTGATCACGGCGGCGCTCACGCTCGCCGCCGCGCTGAGCTATGGGGAATTGGCCGCCGCCATGCCGCATGCGGGCGGGCAGTACGTCTATTTGCGCGAGGCATTCGGGCCGATGTGGGGATTCTTGTACGGCTGGACGCTGTTCCTGGTGATCCAGACCGGCACCATTGCCGCCGTGGCGGTGGCTTTCGCCAAATACACCGGGGTCTTTATGCCGTGGGTCTCGGCCGAGCGATATCTGGTGGGGAGCGGCCGCGTCGGGCTCACCACTCAGGAGTTGCTCGCGATTGCCGTGGTGATGCTGCTTTCGTGGAGCAACACGCGCGGCGTTCGCACCGGTGCGGCGGTACAGAACGTATTCACGTTTGCGAAGGTGGCGGCTCTGGTCGGCCTGATCAGCTTCGGTTTGTTGGTGGGGCGCAATGCCGCCGCCCTTCAGACGAACTTCACAAATTTCTGGCGGAATAGCGGCTGGAACTTCGATACCATCCGGCTGGTCGGCGTGGCAATGGTGGGAGCGCTGTTTTCCTCCGATGCCTGGAACAACGTCACGTTCACAGCCGGCGAAGTCCGGAATCCAAAGCGGAATCTGCCGCTGTCGCTCGGGCTAGGGGTGCTGCTGGTTTCGGCCCTGTATATTGCTTGCAACCTGGTGTACCTGAACGTGCTGCCGCTGCCGTCAATCCAGCACGCGGCCGAAGACCGCGTGGCCACCGAGGCGGTAAGAGCCTTCAGCCCGGTGGCGGTGCAACTGATGGCGGCGGCCATCATGATTTCGACCTTCGGTTGCAATAACGGCCTGATCCTAGCCGGGGCGCGCGTCTCCTACGCCATGGCGAAGGACGGTCTGTTCTTCCAGAAGGCGGCCGAGGTCGATCCCGTGCACCATACCCCGCGCTTTGCGCTTCTCCTGCAGTGTGCATGGACGGTGTTGCTGATCCTGAGCGGCAGCTACAGTGACCTATTGGACTACGTCATTTTCGCGGCGCTACTGTTCTATATTCTGACGATTGCTGGCCTGTTCGTGCTCCGTCGCACGCAGCCTGATCTCGAACGCCCCTATCGAGTTTTCGGATATCCGGTGCTGCCGGCGGCCTACATCGTGGCGGCGGCGCTGATTGCGGTGCTGCTGCTAATGTACAAGACCCGATACGCGGGACGAGGGCTCGCGATCGTCATCCTGGGGCTGCCGGTCTATTTCATCTGGACGCGGAAGGCGCAAGCGTCCTTGACCGGCAGTTCCCGCGAGGCAGAAGTCTGATCGGTCACCCCCGTACCGTCAGGTATTCGAAGTCCCGAGACCAGCGGCCGCGGAGCATTTGTCGGGCCTTGATCGGATCGATTGCATGGAGCGCCAGTTCGATCGGGAGGGAGTTGGCGACGTGTCAGATCGCAACACGTCTAAAGTTAACTCATCCGCGTGGCGCGTTCGCTCCTCTATTGTGATCGGGGGGTCTTAGGACTTCTTGAACGGGTGGCTGGCCCCCCTCTCGCGTCTACGTGCTGGAGAGAGCGACGGAAGGACTCAAGGCGCCGGGCCGACCGAGCCCTTAGTGCCTGGGGTTCCGGTCTCAAAAGCCACCGGGTGTGAATACCGGACGAGATCGGCACCAACGTTTTCGATCGGTTTTTCACGACCCCGGCACGGATTTCCAAACGGCGTCCCCAGCGGAGGCCCGTGCTACGATGGTTGGTTGTCAGGTCTCGGGCTCCGTGCAATGGGCGGCCGCAAACCCCGCCAGGTCCGGAAGGAAGCAACGGTAGCGGTGCGGCTCGTGTGCCGCGGATCCCCCGGGGCCTGGCGTGCGTTCCCGCGCACGACCGGGACAGCCGCCACATGTACCAGGTGATTGCCCGCAAATACCGCCCCCAAACGTTTCGGGACGTCGTAAACCAGCAACACGTCAAGACGACTCTGGAAAATGCGATCGCGGCCGGACGCATCGCCCACGGTTATATTTTTTCAGGGAAGCGGGGAACGGGGAAGACTACCGTAGCGCGTATTCTGGCGCGGTGTCTTAATTGCATTCAGGGGCCGACGAGCACGCCGTGCGGCGCTTGCGCTAGCTGCACGGAAATCACCGCCGGAGGTACGGTGGACGTCATCGAGATCGACGCCGCCTCCAACCGCGGCATCAATGAGATGCGCGAGCTGCGTGAAAGCGTCCGGTATCGACCGGCCCGCGACCGCTACAAGGTCTTTATCATCGACGAAGCGCATCAGATCACCAACGAGGCCTTTAATGCGCTGCTGAAAACGATCGAAGAGCCGCCGCCGTGGGTCATCTTCGTTTTGTGCACTACCGAAGCGCACAAGATTCCGGCCACCGTCGCTTCGCGCTGCCAGCACTTCAGTTTTCGCTCCATCGATTTCGAAGATCTGACGGCGCGCATGGCGTGGATCTGCGAGCAGGAGGCGATTGAGGCCGATTCGGAAACACTGGCGGTTCTGGCACAGGCCGGCGAGGGAAGCGTGCGGGATTCGCTTTCGGCCCTGGACCAGGCGATTGCGCGCTGCGGCTCCCGGCTGCAGGCGGCCGAAGTGCGAGCGCTCCTCGGTTTGTCTTCCCTTGAGTCGCTCGAGCAAGTCAGCCAGGCTCTCGGCGAGGGCAATTCGCGGCGCATGCTCGAAGTGGTCGATGAACTGGAGCGCAACGGGCACAACCTCCAACACTTTGCCCGCGAGCTGGCGCGCTACTTCCGCAACCTGCTGGTGGCTCGGATCGCGGGAGAAAATCCGCGCCTGGTGGCCGCTTCCGATGCCCAACGCCAGAAGCTGGCGGCGATTGCGGCGTCCTTTTCCGAAGAGGACTTGACGCGCTACCTGCAGCTCTCGCTCGATTTGTTCCGCGATCTTCAGTACTCCCTGCAGCCGCGTTTTCACGTGGAGATGGGCTTGGTGCGGCTGGTGCACGCGGGTCGGCTGCTGCCGATCGAGCAGGCGCTGGCTCAGGTCGGCACGTCGGGCGGGAACGATCAGGACCGCGCCTCCCGGACCGCTGCCGCAACCCCAAAGGCGGCTCCGCCGGCCGATCCGGCCAATCCACCGCGCCGGACACCGTTCGAGCTGGACAGTGCGAAAAAACGGGCGGCCGCGTCGGCGACTGAAGACGATGCGCGCGCGCGGTTGCACAGGCATCTGGTCGAAGCCGGTCTTGCCCACCTGGCCGATGCGGTCGAGAACTCGAGCGTAGCTGTGGTGGGCGGGGAGCTCGAGATCACGACGGGCAAAACTTACAAGATGTACCTGGAAGACCGCCACTTCGAAGGAGCCGTGCAGAAGGTTTTCGGCAAGCCTTTGCGCATCAAAATCACAGTCGGCGAAACCGCCGAATCCGCTCCGTCCTCAACGGCGCCGGCCGGCAAGGGCGGCGACGACCTCACCAGCCGGGCTTTGGCCCATGAAGAAGTGCAACGTTTCCGGGAGGTGTTCGGCGGCGAGGTGCGCAAGGTGCGAAATCTCAAGGAGTAGGGAAGTGAAATTACCGGGCAACATGCAGCAGATGATGCAGCAGGCGCAAAAGATGCAAGAGAAGCTGCATCAGGAGATTGCGCAGATCAAGGTGGAAGCTACCGCCGGCGGCGGCATGGTCACCGCCCGGATGGATGGGCAGAAGACCCTGTTGGGGGTCAAGATCGAGCCAGAGGTGGCTGGAGACGTCGAGATGCTGCAAGACATGATCGTGGCGGCGGTGAACGAAGCGGCCAAAAAGGTGGATGACGAGATCAAGGGAAAGATGGGCGGCATGATGAGTGGCATGGGGCTGCCTCCCGGTCTGTTCTGAGCGATGCCGGATTTCGCCGAGCCGCTGGCGCGGTTGATCACCGAATTCAAACGCTTGCCGGGCATCGGCCAAAAGTCAGCGCAGCGCATCGCCTTCCACGTGTTGCGCGCGCCGCGCGAAGAGGTCGAACACCTGGCGGCTGCCATTCTCGACGTCAAGGACAGGCTCGGCCTCTGCCAGATCTGCAACAACATCAGCGAGGGCGAGCTGTGTGTCTACTGCCAGGACACGCGTCGCGATCCGACACTGGTCTGCGTGGTGGAAGAGCCGCCCAATATCGTGGGGATCGAGACCACCCGGCAGTTCGAAGGCCGCTACCATGTATTGCACGGAGCGCTTTCGCCGCTGCGTGGAATCGGGCCGGAGTCCTTGAAGATCAAGGGACTAGTGGAGCGCATCGGGCAAGGGGAGATTCACGAAGTGATTGTCGCCACGAACCCTACCGTGGAGGGCGAAGCGACGGCGGTCTATCTGGCGCGTCTGCTGAAGCCGCTCGGCGTGAAAGTAACGCGCATCGCCATGGGAATTCCGGTGGGCAGCGATCTGGAATTCGCCGATGAAGTCACGATCTCAAAAGCCATGGAAGGCCGGCGGGAGATGTGACTTCGCGCACGCCACCCTCCTCGAGGCCGCCAATTTTCAGATCGACAATCCGATTGGGCTCCCGATCGTGCGCCAAAGCTACCTTCAGGTAGTTTTCGGTCAAGGCCGCCCCGCGCTCGTGCAAGGTCAGGGCCGAAAGCGTCTGCCCAATCATGCGCTTGCGAAAGGAGAGATTCTTGGCAGCCGCAAGCTCGCGGACAATGCGGTTGCGAAGTTTTCTCACCCCCAGAGGTACCGGATTCGGATCTGTCGCAGCCGGGGTGCCGGGGCGCTCCGAGTAGGTGAAGACGTGGAGGTAGGTGAACGGGAGGCTCTCGATAAACTGCCGGCTCTCCTCGAAATCGGCCTCGGTTTCACCCGGGAATCCGACCATCACGTCGGCGCCAATGGCCGCGTCCGGCATCAGCGCGCGCGCCGCCTGAATGCGATCGGCGTAATGGCGCGGCCGATACTTGCGATGCATGCGACGCAGAATGCGGTCCGAGCCGCTTTGCAAAGGCGCATGCACGTGCTTGGCGATGCGCGAAGAAGACGCCATCAGGCCGACCAGATCGTCGGAAAAATCCATCGGCTCGACCGAACTGAAACGCAGCCGTTCCACGTCGGTTTCGGCGAGCAGACGGCGGACCAGATCCGCAAGTCGGGCCGATGGGCCATTCCGGGTGCCGGGCTCTCGGCCCCAACGGCCTAAATTGATTCCGCTCAGGACAACCTCGCGGTAGCGTTGCGCCAGGCCGCGAACCTGCTTGACGACCTGATCAGGGGGAGCGCTGCGGCTGCGCCCGCGCACGAACGGAATGATGCAGAACGAGCAGCGGTTGTTGCAGCCATCCTGGATCTTCAGGTTGGGGCGAGTACGGTCGGCGGCAGCGTCTTCGACCGGAGCCGAGAGGAAGTCGCGTTGCGCAAAAATGTCACCAACATGGACGTTGCCGTGGTAGGGTGCGGAGGTCACCAAGTCTGCAATCTCGGTCTTGTGCGAATTGCCGACCACCCACTCGACGCCGGGTAGGGCGGCTAGTTCTTCCGGCGCGCGCTGCGCGTAGCAGCCGGTCACCAGAATACGGGCCGCGGGGTTTTCGCGGTGGACGCGCCGGATGGTCTGACGTACGTCTTCATCTGCCGAGGCGGTGACGGTGCAGGTGTTCAGCACGACCAGGTCGGCGGCGGTCCGTCGCCCGGCCGGATCGAGACCCTTCGCTGCCAGCAAGGACTGGAGAGCCGCGCCGTCGGCCTGCGTCGCACGGCAACCGAAGTTTTGAATGAAGAATTTCCCCAAGCTGCTTTCATTATAGATTCCTGGGATCAAAATTCGTAATCGGGAATAGTCTAGCTTTTGACTGCGGATCACGCGGCACCGGAAATCGACGTTTGCCCCAATCGCCTTGTCAGAGTTGTGGTAATGAGCTTCCAGTTTGGGGCGACCGGCGGGATCGGGCTGTGGTGAAATCGAGGGCTGGCCTGAGGCCCAGAGCGCCGCTTGCGGAACAACCGGGAGACCATCCAACGCGGGGCAAGCGGCACACCGAAGACGCCGACTTCCACCTCGCCGACGAGATCCGCTAGATCCAAAGACGCGGGCTGACAAGGCGGCTTGGTCGCGATCGGCCCCTGGCGCGATTTTCAACTGAAACTGGGGGCGGCCCGGTTACTCGACACGGAGATATCACCGGCCGGCGAGGTTGGCGGGAGACGGCGTTTGAGGAGAACTCGCCTTCGACGAGGCCGACCCACGGCGCCACCTGCTCAAAGGGCAAGTACCGGATCGATGGCCAGACCTTCGTGTCGCCCAGGATTCCGGGCTCGGTACCCCGCCCGACGGATCCGAGCGGTGGGGTGATTCGGAAATTTTGAATACGTTGGGCTAGAATTGACCTCAATATGGATCAAGCGTACCGGGCCGAACACGTGGGCAGCCTGCTGCGGCCGCCTGAGTTGCTCGAAGCGCGGGCCGCGTACGTGGAGGGCAGGAGCAGCCAGCGCCAGCTACGGGAGGCGGAGGATCGTGCCATCCAGGATAGCCTTCAGAGGCAGAGGGCTATTGGGCTGGGCATCTACAGCGACGGCGAGTTGCGCCGTGGGTCCTGGCTGACGGACATGGCCGAGGCAGTCGAAGGTTTCGTGCCCGATAAGGTCATCTTGGAATGGCAGGGTCCCGGCGGCGGCGCCGAAGCCAGTACCGCCAACGTGGTCGGCCGTAAACTGCGCAAAGTGCACAAGCTGACGGCCGAGGAACTTCCGTTTCTCAAGGCGGCGTCACCTGGTCCGTTCAAGATCACACTGCCGGCGCCGTCAAATTTCATGGTGGCCAGCTTCAAACCGGGCGTCACCGACGCGTTCTATCCGACGCATGCCGATCTGCTTGAGGACCTGGTCTTGATCGTGCGCGATGAAATCGAATGGCTGGTTGCCGAGGGCGCCACGTACATTCAGTTGGATGCCCCTTATTATTCGCATTACCTCGACCCGAGGCAGCGCGAGCGGATCGGCCGCGGCGGCCGCGATCCGGACCGGGAATTCGAGCGAGCGATCGCCGGAGATAATGCCGCGCTCGCCCGGGTTCCCCGGGACAAAGTCACTCTCGGGGTACACGTCTGCCGGGGCAACAGCCGGAGCCGCTGGTACGCGGAGGGCGGCTACGACCGAATCGCGGAAAGGCTCTTTGGAAGCCTGGAGGTGGACCGGTTTCTGCTCGAATATGACGGCCTGCGGTCAGGCGGCTTCGAGCCGCTTCGCCTGGTCCCTCGCACTAAAGCCGTGGTGCTGGGTCTGGTGACCACCAAAGAGCCCCGGCTTGAGTCACCCGACGAATTGCGGCGGCGGATCGACGAGGCTGCGCGCTTCCTGCCCTTGGAAAACCTGGCGCTCAGTCCGCAGTGCGGCTTCGCATCGGTCGCCTCCGGCAACCTTCTTTCCACCGAAGACGAGTGGCGCAAGTTGGAACTGGTGGTGAACACGGCCCGCCAGGTCTGGGGTCGACCGTAGGCCGGGGAACCGGCCGAGAGCCCCTCAGTTGCCTTTGAGAGCTGATTCTCCTATAGTGGCTGTGGGGGCCGGCATATGGAGAAAGAAAGTAATCCCAAACGCTTCCGTAAGTGGCTGGCGCGGAGGATCCGGACAATGGCTGGGAAGCCTCTTCCGGCTCCCGTGCTTATACGCAAGCCCGCGCTCCACAACAAGACTTGAGTGGCCGCGCCGCCTTCAACCCACCCGCCAGACGACTTGGTGAGTCATACCGCCGGCTGATCGGCTAAACTGAGCTGAGGTCTGTCAATGCCGGTGCCTTCCCGACGACCGAAGTCGGGGCGCGGTGTGGCGCCTCCGGGTTGAGGAGCATGAGCAGTCCGGTCATCGATTTTCACGCCCACGTTCTCGAGCCTGAGGCGCTGAAACAATGCGCCCCCCATAGCGTCGCCACGGGGTTCGGCGCGCGACCCCTAGTCCCCGGCACGCCCGGCTTCCAATTACTGGGGGGAATGCTAGATCCTGAGATCCAGATCCGCGACATGGACCAAAAGGGCATCGGCAGAAGCGTGATCTCGACGGCGACCGTGATCCAGAGCACTTGGTGGGCGGAGGCCGCGCTCGCGGCCGAGCTCGACCGCCGCGCCAACCAGCGCATCGCCGACTGGGTGAAACACTACCCCACGCGCTTCACCGGCACGTTCACAATCCCCATGCATCACATGGAGGCTGCGACGAAGGAACTGGACTACGCGGTGACGAAACTGGACCTGAGAATTGCCAACGTCTCCTCGAATGCCGGCGGGCGCTATCTAGGCGACCCGAAGTTCCGCGAGTTCTGGGAAGCGGTTGTGCACCATGACCTGACGGTGCTGATCCATCCTCACGGCATCGCCGATCCGCGGTTTCAGAAATTCGCGCTGTGGAACGGCGTCGGGCAGCCCATTGAAGAAACCATGGCAATGACCTCGCTGACCTACGAAGGCATCTTCGAAACCTTTCCCGCGGTGAAGGTGGTGATCGTTCATGGAGGCGGTTACCTGCCGCATTACACACGCCGGCTGGATCGTAACTTCACCATGCATCCGATGAGCGCGCAGAATATCCGAAAGATTCCCACCGAATACCTTCGGTGCTTTTATTACGACAGTTGCGTTTACGGCAACGACGTTCTGAAGGCCCTAATCCAGCGCGTCGGAGCCGATCGCGTCGTTTTTGGAACCGATTACCCATTCGGCGAAGACGATCCGGTCGGCAATCTCGCCGCGCCCGAAGGGATCTGGGCCGAGGATCAAAACAAGATCATGTGCGAGACCCCGGCGTTGATCCTGGGCTTGTAGGTCTCGCCTGGAACTAGCGGTCAACTCGCCAGCTGGTTTAGCTTTAGTCAGCTTTTGGCTGGTTTGTCCCAAAGAAACTCGTATCCACAACGCCAAGCCGTTTCTGGCCGCCCGGAACCTGGACAGTGTATTGAGAGCACGTGCCACACTTGATGGTCGGGCCCGGCACCCGCAAGGCGGTGCTCTACTCCTTGGGGCCGATGCCGAGCGTCTTCATTTTGCGGTAGAGGTTGCTGCGCTCGAGGCCAAGTAATTCCGCGGTGCGGGTTACGTTGCCATTGGCTTCTTCGAGTTTCTTGAGAATGTACTCGCGCTCAACGGCTTCCCGCACCTCCTGCAGACTGCCAAAGCGGCCTTGGGAGCCGTCGCTCGAGCGGCGGGCCGGAGTCAGCGGAATGTGCCGCGCGTCCACGCGTACCTGGGGATTCAGGATCACGATTCGCTCAATCAGGTTCTTCAGTTCGCGCACGTTGCCAGGCCAGTGATGATCCGTCAACGCACGATAGGCTTCCGCGGTCAGCTCCTTGGGCCTGCGCCCATAGGCGGTTGTGAACTCGCGCAGGAAGTGGTCGGCCAGCAGAGGGATGTCTTCCCGCCGGTCGCGAAGCGGCGGCACAAAGAAGGGAATGACGTTGAGCCGGTAGAACAGATCTTCGCGGAAGTTCCCGCGCTCGATCTCTTCTTCGAGATGCTTGTTCGTGGCAGCCACCACCCGCACGTCGACTTGCGCGGACTGGGCGGCGCCCACCGGTTCAAATCGCTGCTCTTCGAGCGCGCGCAATACCTTGGCTTGGGTGCGCAGGCTCATGTCGCCCACTTCGTCCAGAAAGAGCGTGCCGCTGTCGGCCTTCTGAAATTTCCCGGTCTTGTCCTCGACCGCGCCGGTGAAGCTGCCCTTGATGTGTCCGAACAGCTCGCTTTCGATTAGTTCTTCGGGAATCGCCGCACAGTTCACCTCGACGAAAGGCTCGTTGACGCGCGGGCTCTGCGCGTGAATGGCGTGGGCCACCAGTTCCTTGCCGGTACCGCTTTCGCCGTAGATCAGCACTCGCCCGTTGGTGCCCGCCATCAAGGCTAGCTGCTGCCGCAGCGCCTTCATGGATACGCTTCCCCCGATGATGCGGTAGCGGGAATCGCGGTCGGCGCGGAAGGAACGGTTTTCGAGCGCGAGGCGGCGATGATCGAGGGCGTTCTTGACGGCTACGGAGATCTTCTCGAGCGACAGCGGCTTTTCCAGGAAATCGAAGGCCCCCAGTTTGGTGGCTTTGACGGCACCCTCGATATTGGCGTGGCCGGAAATCATCACCACCAGCGGCCGTTCGGCGAAAGGAATCTCCTGGACTCGTGACAGGACCTCCATGCCGTCCATGCCGGGCAGCCAGATGTCCAGCAGGACTAGTTCGAACTCGGCGCGTCCCAGAGCCTCCAGGCAGGCTTCGCCGTTCTCCACGGCTTCGACCGAGTAGCCATCATCCTCGAGCGCGCCGCTCAGCGATTGGCGGATGCCCGGCTCGTCATCCACCACCAGAATACGGCGCGGTTTCATGCTTTTGCGGAAACGGTCTTGGCCCCATTTTCGGCAGGCTCGGATTCTGCCGGCACCGGGATCTCCACCGTGAAGCGGGTGCCTACCGGCCGGTTGTCTTCGACCCGGATCTGGGCGCTGTGTTCCGCAAGAATGTGGTTAACGATGGCGAGGCCCAGACCGGTCCCCCGATTCTTGGTTGAAAAGTACGGCAGGAAGAGTTTTTCTCGGTCCTCCGGACTGACACCCGGACCCGAATCGGCGATGACCAGTTCCAGGGTCTCGGCCACCCCCGGCTGGGTAGCGATGTACAGTTCCTTAACTAGCGAATCCTGCATGGCCTCTGCGGCATTATCCACTAGGTTGACGACTACGCGCTGGAACTGTTCCCGATCCAGATTGACAGCAGGCAGGCCCACGGCGAAGGTGGTCCGGATGAAAATGCCTTCGAGGCGCCCGTGAAACACGCCGAGCGCTTCTTTGACTACTTCATTAAGATCGGAGCGCACAGGCTGGGCCGCCGGGAAGCGCGCGAAGGTCGCGAATTCGTCCACCAGCATCTTCACCGATTCGACCGATTTCGCGATGCAGGCGGCGCACTCCCGTAGGATGCGGGCTGTGGGAGGTGGCAGGTCGACTCGTTCGAGCTGACGCGCGATGCGTTCTGCGGAAAGTCCGATGGGCGTGAGCGGGTTCTTGATTTCGTGCGCCACGCGTCGGGCCACTTCGTGCCACGCCGCAGCCTTTTGCGCGCGCAATAATTCGCTGGTGTCTTCCAGCACCACGACGTATCCTGAGGTCAGCTTCTCTTCCAAGGCGGAAACGGTCACCGCCAGGTGGAGAGTCCGATTTTCGGTCCGCAAATCGAACTGCCGCGATGCGGCGCCGGTGCGGCGGGCGCGCTTCATCAGGTATTTGATCTCCGCGGTGTCCTCGCGGGACAACAGATCTTCCAGCCGGGTCGCCCGGGCCACCTGGCCGGCGGAAAAAATCTTCCCCAGGGCCTGGTTCACGCGCTGGATGGAACCATCCGGCCCGATCGAGATGACACCGGTCGGGATGCTTTCCAGGATCGCTTCGGTGAAGCGCCTCCGCCGGTCCAGTTCCTGGGCGCTAGAGTCTAGTTCCTGAGTCATCCGGTTGAAGCCGCGGACCAGCCAGGCCAGCTCGTCAATCGCGCGCACGTCGACCCGGTGCTTCAGGTTACCCTTTCGCACCTCGTCGGCCGCTTCGAGCAGGGCCGTGATCGGTACGCTGATCTGCTTGGCCAGCAATAGCGCGATCCAAGTCGTCACAAACATCATGAACAAGGTCAACAGGGCCATCAGCATCAGATAGAACGTGCGAAAATCCCGGCGGTCCTTCTGCAATTCGCCCCACTGCTGGCTGTACTTTTCGATTCTTGCCTGCTGCCTGACCGAATCCACCGGAGGGCGGTCCCAAATCAGAACCGAACCGATCGTTCGAGTTCCGTCCGTGACGGCGGCGCGCGCGGTATACGGGTTGTCTCCGGGGCGCGCAGGGTACGGGCCGAATGCGTCCAGGGGCGCGCCTTCTTCTAGGCTCAGAATCGCCGCGCCGTCTATGCCTTGCTTGTTCGAGAATTGTTCGAGAAAGTCCGGTGTCCGCGCTCCTAAAGTCAACAACTGGCGGGCTTCGGGTTGGAGCGCGAGCAGCGCCGCCTGGGAGTTGAGCCGGCTCTGCATTTCCTTGGCCAGCGAGTCGGAGATGTCGGCGTACAGCTTGATTTGGTTCTCAACGGGATTGCTGAACCAAATCTTCAGGTTGTAGTTCAGTACCTCATAGCTCCACAGCAAGAACACCGAGACAGGCAAACAACTCAGGGTGAGCGCGCCCACCACGAGCTTGGTGCCAATGCGGGAACCGGGGCGGTTGCCTTGCCGGGAAATGTAGAGTTTGACGCCCTCCCGGAACAGAATCCATCCGAGAGTCACCATCAGGATGAAGATCAGGCTCGACATCATCCAGAAGATGAGCGTTTGCTGCGGATTAGCCGGCCCGAACAGGTGGAACGACCCTTGCCACACCACCAGCAGAACCGACAACACCAGCAGGACGATGGCGAGACTATAGATCAGGCGCTGCTTCATCGGAACAGCCTTCTTACCGATTATACGGTGATGTCCGCTCGCGCTATGGGCGCCGTGGTCTGCCTAACGTTAACCTTGAGTACCGCCCTGGTCTGGCGCGACAACCCCGGGCCCCGGCCGCTAATAGAACAGGTACTTCCGCCACTGGGCGTCGCCTTTGCCCAGCATGCGCATCAGATGCCGGCTGGTGTGCAGGCTAAAGGGGCGCGGCTGCCGCACCAGCCGCATTCCGGCCTCTTCGGGTGTGCGATTGCCCTTTCGATTGTTGCAAGGATGGCAGCAGGCGACCAGGTTTTCCCAAGCCGATTCGCCCGCCCGCGACCGCGGGACGACGTGGTCGAGCGTCAGCTCGCCCGAGGGCATCGGGCGATGGCAGTATTGGCAGGTATACCGGTCGCGCATGAGGATGTTCTTGCGCGACAGAGCTCGCGTCTGATGCGGGATCCGGCGATATTCGAGCAGCCGGATCACCGACGGCAGGCGAATAGAGGCGCGTGCTGAGTGAATCGCGTGGAGCGATTCCTCTTCCGCCGAGGCTATTCCTTTCAGCACCAGCACCAAAGCACGGCGCGCCCCGCAGATGTTGATCGGCTCGTAACTGGCGTTTAATACCAGGACCGGTTTCTGCAGTCGATCACTCGACATCTGGGAATCCCCTTGGTGTGGAGTCGGTCGACGGGGCGAACGGAGAAAGCATTCCCGGGTCCACGCGTCCCACCGTCACGAGCGCGCTCGAACTGGTAGGCATCACCAGATCGATCGGCAGAAACTGTTGACGAGTCACCAGCCTTCGACGCCGGTTCCTAAAGGCTCGAGCGAAGTTCTCGCGCTGGCGCCACTCGCGCGGAGGCACATATCCGCTCGAAAAGGCGATGCGCGCGCCTTCCCGCAAAGGTTCACCCGAGATAGGGCAGGCACCGGAAAAGACGAGGGGGAAGAAGGCGTAGGGGGCTCTCTCGACCGCAGTCAGGGCGAAATTCGCGGTTTGGCTACTCGAGAAGACCCACCTCCGCTCGAACATCTTCATTGTAGCGAATTTTTCCGCGGCGACGAAATCATGCCCAATCCTGGTGGACGAGATCCGGCCCTCGCTCGCGAATACACTCAAAAAGACCTATGGTATGGCCGGCTGCGGACGCATGGCCCAGCGCGCGGATGAGTCCAACCAGATGATAGAGGCTGATTATCAATTCGATGTGAACTTCGCCTAACAGCCTGCCTGGAAGTGTAAACTACGTAAGCAGTTGAACAATGGCGTTAACTAGCCCGTCAACTGTGAACGGTTGGGCTTCCGCAACCACCCGGATACCGGCCCCGCGCGCCGTCCCCGAGGTGATTGGGCCGATCGAAACCGCGTGGACCCCCTCGAGTGAGCGGACACCAGCGACTGCGACAAAATTCTTGACCGTCGAAGAGCTGGTGAAAGTGATGCAGTCCGGCCGCCGAGTCCCGCCGAAGATCTCGCTGGCCTCGGCGGCGGCTGCCTCGGGAACCACAGTGCGATAGGCCTCGACGACATCAACCACGGCGCCGCGCCGCGCCAGTTCCGAGGGAACCAGGTCGCGTGCTTCGGCGGCCCGCGGAAGGAGTACGCGCTTGCCCGCAAGATCGTAAGGCGCCAACGCCGCCACCAGACCCTCCGCTACGTACTCTCTGCCCATGAGGTCCACTTTGAGATGCACGCGTTCGAGCGCCGCTCGCGTAGCGGGACCGATGGCGCACAGCCTGGCCCGCATATTTCGCAGGTCGCAGCCGGAGCGATCCAGGCGCTCGAGAAAGAAGCGCACGCCGTTGACGCTAGTAAAGATCAGCCAGTCATAGCAGGCAAGCGAATCGAGCGCGCGATCGAGCGGCGCGTAGTCGCTGGCAGGGCGAATCTCGATCGTGGGTAGCTCGACGACATCGGCACCTAGCTCATGCAGCTTCGCAGAGAGCGTCTCGGCCTGGCCCTTGGCCCTCGTCACCACGATTCGTTTGCCAAACAACGGCAGGCGTCCGTACCAGTCGAGCTTCTCGTGCAACCGCACCACCTGGCCCAGGATGATGGTGGCGGGCGGCTTTAGAGCGTGAACTTCGATCAGCCAGGGAAGCGTCGCGAGGGTTCCGGCCACGGTTTCCTGGTTAGGGCGCGTGCCCCAGCGCACGGCGATCGCGGGTGTATCGGAAGGGCGGCCGCGCGCCATCAACTCACGCGCGATGTCACCGAAAGTGGTCAGCCCCATGAAAATGACCAGGGTCTCGGCCTGCCCTACGCTGTCCCAGTCGATGGAGCCGACGTCGTGTCCGGTGACGAAGGTCACAACGGAGGTATGTTCGCGGTGCGTAAGCGGAATGCCGCTGTAAGCAGCGATTCCGAGCGGCGTGGTGACGCCGGGTACCACTTCGAAGGCTATGCCGGCATCGGCCAGCGCTTCGGCCTCCTCGCCGCCGCGCCCGAAAATGAACGGGTCGCCGCCCTTGAGTCGCACCACCGTCAACCCGCGGCGCGCGCGCTCGATGAGCATCGCGCAGATCTCCTCCTGAGTGAAGGCGTGAAGCGCTTTTTTCTTGCCGACGTAGATGCGCTCGGCCTCGGGCGGAGCCAGGTCGACCAGGGCCGAACTCGCCAGATGGTCGAAGAGCACGACATCGGCATGTTCCAAGACGCGGCGGCCCTTCCAGGTAATCAGGTCGGGATCGCCTGGCCCGGCCCCGACCAGATAGACCTTACTCATACCCTGTAGACAGCGTCCAGGATTTTTCGGGCGCCACGCTCCAAAAGCTCACCGCCCAGGGCGCGCCCGATGTGCTCAGCGTCGGATACGACGCCTTCCGATCTCCCGCGCACTACCTCGACCCCGTCCGGCGAAACTACCACCGCCTGAATCCGCAGTCTGCCTTGGGCGACCGTTGCATATGCTCCAATCGGCACTTGGCATCCGCCGCCCAGCGCCGCGAGAACGTTCCGCTCGGCGGTGACGGCGGCGCGTGTATCCGCATCCTCGAGGGCTCGACCGGCGTCGAACCCCTCGCCGGCGCCGCGTGTCTCGATCGCTAAGGCGCCCTGGCCAACGGCCGGGCACATCACGTCCGGCGTCAGCAGCTCCGTAATCCGGTCGCTCCAACCGAGGCGCGTTAGCCCGGCCGCTGCCAGAACGACCGCGCCGTAACGGCCCTCGTCCAGCTTGCGTAGACGGGTATCGACGTTGCCGCGCACCGATTCGATTACTAGATCGGGGCGGGTTTGGCGGATCTGGGCGGCGCGCCGCAGAGAACTGGTTCCGACCGTCGCACCGCGCGCCAGATCGGCCAGGCGCCGGCCGACAACCGCGTCCCGGGGGTCTTCGCGCGCCGGGACCCCCGCCAAGACCAGACCGTCGGGCAGTTCGGTCGGAAGGTCTTTTAGGCTATGCACGGCGAGATCAGCACGGCCGTCGAGCAACGCCTCTTCGATCTCCTTGGTGAACAGACCTTTGGTTCCAACCCGCGCCAGCGCCACGTCGGTGATCTTGTCACCGGTGGTCTGGATGACTTCGATGCGACTCGGTTCGCCGGCCTGAGCAAGTTGCTGCTGGACCCAGCGGGCCTGCCACAACGCGAGTTGGGAGCCGCGCGATGCGATCACGAGCATGCTTCAATCCCGAAGATGGAAGACCTTCTTGATGAGTGCGACGGCGTGGGCGCCATCGGGCTTTACTGCCTGGACACGCAGCTCGGAGATCGGCCCATGCGCCACCTTGTTGATAATCGCCCGCGTGGCCGCCTCGAGCGCCTCTTCCTGTTGCGGCGTGAACGGCCCATACCGCCGCCGCGCTTTCTCAATTTCGGCGGATCGAATCTGTTCCAGCTGCTCCTGCAGTCCCACGATGGTAGGGGTGATCTCCACCACCTTAAGACGCGCCATCATGCGTTCGACTTCTTCGGAGACGAGCGTCTCGGCCCGCTCGGCCTCTTTCATCCGCTCCCGAAGGTTGGCGTTAACCACTTCTTGCAGGTCATCGATGTCGTAGAGGAATACGTTCGCGACATCGTTGACGGAAGGATCGATATTGCGCGGCACCGCCAGGTCAATCAGGTACGCGGGCTTGTTGCGACGTGCGGCAATTACGCGCTGCATCTCCTCTTTGTTCAGGATGTAGTGCGGCGCGGCGCTGGAGGCGATCAGGATATCGACTTCGGGCAGTGTCGCGTGAAACCGGTCGTACTCGACCGGTGTGCCCTGAAACAGCCTGGCCATCTCCACGGCGCGATCGTGTGTCCGGTTGGTGACAAAGACATGCGAAGCTCCGGACCGGCGCAGGTGACGTGCCGCCAGCTCCGACATTTTCCCCGCACCCACGATCATGACCGTCCGGCCGGCAAGCGAGCCGAAAATCTTGCGCGCCAGTTCGACCGCGGCGTAGCTGACCGAGACCGCCATCTGGCCAATACCGGTCTCGGAGCGCACGCGTTTGGCCACCCCGAACGCCCGCGTCAACAGGCCGTCCAGCCACCCGCAGACCGCACCCGCGTCCTTGGCCGCCGTATACGCCACTTTGAGCTGGCCCAGAATCTGCGGTTCTCCGACCACCATCGAATCGAGGCTGGCCGCCACCCGGAACAGATGATGAATCGCCTCCCGCCCTTCGTAGCGGTACACGTGCGGTCCGATGCCGTCGGCGGGCACGGGCCTGTGGTCTGTGAGAAACAAATCGACGGTGGTCTGCGGATCGATGCTGTCTTCGGTTGTGACGGTGATTTCCACACGATTGCAGGTGGAAAGAATCAGGGCTTCGTTGACGCCCGCGCGAGATCGCAGGTCCTGCAATGCCCGAGGCAGGTCCTCGGCGCGGAAAGCCAGCGACTCCCGAACCTCCACGGGCGCCGTATTGTGGCTCACCCCAGTAAGAAGCAGTTTCATGGTTTGAGCAGCAGCGCGCCGAGGCTCGAATGGGCGGCCCAAGTGATGATCGAAAAGCCCACCACCGCCACCGTCATGACGGCAGCCTTCCTTCCGCGCCAGCCTGCCGTGGTCCGCACGAACACCAGCACCAGGTAGGTTGCCCAGGTGAAAAACGAAATGGCAATCTTGGGCTGGCTGATCCAACTGGTCCTCATTTCGATGAAGGCCCACGTGCTGGCTGCGATCACCGCCAGCGTCATGAGGACAAAACCAACTGCCATGGATTTCGAGATCAAGTCATCGAGCGAGCCTAACGCCGGCAGCCGGTAATAGAACTTGCGCGGCTTCCTGGCCTTCAGTTCCCGCTCCTGAAACAGATAGAGCAGAGACGCCACTGCCGTCACCACGAGAGCCGCAAAGCCCAGCAGCACCAGCACAATGTGCACGGTGAGCCAGGCATTGCGCACCACCGGACTGGTCCACGCGCTGACCGGGTTGCCAAGCGTTGCCGTAAAGGACATCACGAATACCAGCGGAAAGATGAAGGCGCTCAGGCTCTCCATCTTGTACCGCCACTGCACGAACAGATATAGCACCGCCACCAGGAACGAACAGAACGAAAGCGTCTCGAAGGTGCTGTTGATCGGACAGCGGCCGGTGAAAATCCCTTCTTCCACCACGGAAACAAAGTGGAAGATCGACCCCAGCGCGAAGGTGCCAAGCGCCACACGGTAGAGATGCTCCCGCCGGCGGACCAGCATGAGAATGGAATGCAGCAACCCGAGCGAGTAGAGCGCAACCGCGACGCGCAGCCAGAGGACGCTCATTGCAGCCATAGCGCTATATGGAAGCCTTTCAATCTTAAGACATTATAACGCGCTCGCGTTTTTCGAAGCGGGTTTGGTTCCCGACCGCGACCGCCCCATCGACGCTATCGAGGGGGCGCGGCCGAGTCCCAAAGGGGGGTGAGCGGCGCGGGGGTCGCCGATAATCTACCGGCTCGCCGTGTAACCGGTGTTCCAACAATGATGCCGGAACTCAGTGGTAGAGTTCGGCGCTGGCAAGCCAGGCCCTGGTTTGGCTCTCATAACCTCCGGCGGCGAACACTCGTCCGTTCAAAAGCAAAGCGGACACGTGCCCCTGCCGCGGAGTGTTTAGGCTCGCCGTCGTGCTGAAAGTTCCCGTCGAGGGATCGTACAACTCCGCGCTCGCGATCGAGCCGAAGTGGTTGCCGGCAACGATCAGAACCTGCCCGGTCGCGAGCAGGTGCGCGGTGTGGAGGAAGCGCGGGGTGTTCAGGCTCCCCGTGGTCACGAACTTCCCCGTCGAGGGATTGTAGAGTTCCGCACTGCCCACGTAACCGCCGTTGGACGAACTGTTTTCTCCGGCCGCGAGCAAGACCTCTCCGCTCGCGAGCGCGGTCGCACTGTGCGACGCGCGTGGTCGGTGCATGCTACCGGTAAGGGTGAAAGTTCCGGTGGAAGGATCGTAGAGCTCGGCGCTCGTGAGGTATCCGGCGCTGTTTGAGCCCCCAGCGATCAAGACCTTCCCCATTGCTTAGCATAGTTCCGGATTGGCCCGCCCGCGGAGTATTCAGGCTTCCCGCGATGACGGTGAACGTTCCCGTCGAGGTGTCGTAGATCTCAGCACTCGAAAGGTACTGGGTGCCATCATACCCTCCCGCGAACAGAACCGTCCCGTTGCCGAGCAACGTGACCGAGGCTCCCGAGCGCATGCTGTGCTCGCCGCCGGTGACGGTGAAGCGTCCGGTGGGGGGGTCGTATA
>JAGWQP010000213.1 GCA_028876805.1 Acidobacteriota bacterium
CCGTGATGCGGCCGCCGCCGAACATGTAGGCGTACTGCCCGTAGCCGGTGAGCGTGATGTTGCGGACCGCACGTACTCGCGCCGCACCGCCCAACGCTTCGGCGGCCTGTTCAACTATCGAGCGAGCAGAGCCTCCCCCCGCTGCGCGCCGATTGGGTTGTCCGTGGCCAATCAAGGGACCGCCCGCGTACACCAAGACTGCCAGGCTCAACCCCGTCCAGTAGGAAACCGAAAATCGCATAATCTGCCTTTCTTGGATTTTGTTGCGACGGCTACTTTGTCTCACATGGCTGCGGATTCCATTTCGATCCATCGCGTTCCAGCTTGAACTGCTCGCTGGTGAGGAACGTGTCATTGAGATACTGGGGATCGTCCACAACACTGGTCAGAATCAGATAATTGTCGCCCTCGAATTCCACGCGGTCGAAGTACTCGGTCAAAATCGCGTTCGCCCCGTATGGCACTCCGTTTTTGCGAAGATATCCGGGCCGCATATGAGTGGTTTCGACCTTCAGCGCCCCTCCCTTGCCCGGCACCGGCCCGCCAAATGGCGGAGCAAAGCCCCGGCTCTGTAGTTGACGCACCCACGAGGCCACCGAATCTCCCTGCCACTGGGGTTCACCGCCTTGCCATTTCGAGCCATCGAAATGGAATAGCCGCTGCTGCCGGCCCGCATCGGCGTCCACCTGCATCGTCACGTCGTCCGCCCATGTAATGTGCAGGCGAGTGGGAAGCCGCATCAGACCGGCGGCGCCGTAGGCTTTACACTGGTTGCCCTCGGATTCATCTTTGGCGGGATCCCAAAGATTGCCGGTGCGCCGGCCTTCGCCGTTCAGAGGAACACTGGCGAAATCTCCTTTTGGCGGCGTGACCATCCGCCAGCGCCAGTCCTCGTCGATAATCGAAACCCAATAACCGGTCAGGTCGATGACGGCGCCCGCCCTGCCTACCGGCGGCGGGGCCGGGGCGCGTCCTTGTCCGAACAGAAAACCCTGAGCCAGACCCGCGCAGAACAGCAGGGGCGTAATTCGCACTGATATGGTCATTTATTTGGCTTCGCCTTGCCCTCCGGATTCGCAGTCACTTCGTCGTACACTGCCTCAATGAACGTGGCTGTGGTCCACGGTCCGGTTTGGGATCCGAACTCCCCGTCATAATCGTAGGTGGGCCGCGCGGCTTTTACCGCGTCGAGCGACATGCCGCGCTTTACCATGTCCTGAATCCGGTCGCGAATAATCGTCAACATGTCGCGGTAGATGGCCACATCGTAGCGGTCGCAGATTCTCCCGTGACCGGGAATGATGTACGTTCCGGCTTCCTCATTCTCTTTCGGGACAGCCAGATCCAGCGAGATGTGGTTCAGCGTCTTTAGGATGCCTTCCAGGCTGCCCCCACGCTTGCGGTCGATCACCGGATATTTCGTCATATCGAACAGGTCACCAGCGCTGATTACATCCGAACGGCGAAAAAACACGACCGTGTCGCTATCGGTATGGGCTGCGGCCGGATGTTCCAGCAGCAACGGCTCATCGTTCGCATAGAGCTTCCAGTCCGGGCCGTCGTAGGTATCGGTCGGCCAGTTGCCCGCCGTGGCCGCTCTCTGTTTGCCGTCCGTTGCGTTCAGCCGATTCAGTAAATTTACATGACCGACGATGGAGGCCGTCTGCCTCTGCTGGTTGGCGGAAGTCAACATGAAAAAACCGCCTCTGGCGAGTGCCTCGTTTCCGCCGGTATGATCGCGATCCACCGTAGTGTTAATGATGTAACCGATCGGCTTGGTCGAGATCTTGCGGATTGCTTCCCGTACATCATCGCTAAATTCCGCAGGGCCGGAATCCACGAGCACAACGGCCTGATCGCCGGCCTGTACCGTGATGTTCGCTCCGGCGCCGGCGATCAGGTACACGTTTGCCTTTACGTGCAGAACCTCTATCTCGGCCCGCCGCCCGGTACTCTCGTCCTGCGATAACGCGCAAATCCCGACGGCCGCCAGCAGACACGGCCCCCACGCAAGTCTCATTTGTCGGCCCCTCCAGGCTTGGGAGGAATCGGTAATGTCGCTAGCTTCTGCTGATATTCCGGATACATGGTTTCGGCGCCGCCGCGAACCGCGGCCTCGGGGAATCCGTTTTTCCGGGCATAGTCGTAGAGCCAAGGATTGGTGCCCGGAAGATGATGTGGAACCCAGCCGACAGGATGGTCGAGTTCGCGGCTGGGCACACAATACTGAGGCGTTGGCGCATACCCGGGATTCAGAATCCAGTTCGACGTGCGGATCAGGGGCTCTGTGAGGAAGACCGGGTCCTTCACGATAGTCACCACGGTCAAATCGTCGCCGTGACGGATGAAATACTCCGTCATCTCGGCCTTTTCGCTGCGCGGAAGCCCGTTGCGGCGAAGCCAGCCTTCTTTTAGGTGCGTGGTTTTAACCTTCAGCATGTCACCGACCCACTCTCCGGTGGAAAAGCCTCCCCACGTGTGAGGCGCGAACTCGGAGGGGTGCCGACGACCGTCCATGTAAATCGTGCGCTCGGGATTCATCCACATGATCATGGTGTGCCACGCGGTGACCTCCTTGGTGAGCGGGTCCATGTCCTCCCAGATTCGCATGCTGCCGGGGCCACGCACTGCGTAATCGGCTGGATGAGGTTCGCATTGATGCTCGAGCAACGTCCACTTGTCCGCGTCCCAGGCGTCGGCCTGCATGCGCGCGCGATCATTGATCGGTAGGCCCGTGTAATCGCCGATTTCTGGCCCGCCGCCCCTCTCTGGAGCATCCTCGTGCATCTTTTGCCCCCATTCGCCGGAGAGATCGACTTGGGCCGCAGCGGGAAGAATCAATGCCGCAGTAAGGACCGCCGCAGAGGAGAAGCGTCGGATCATAGGCGTTAACGTTCCGTGCATTCGAATTGACTTCAGAACACGTACTTCAGCGCAAACTGGATCAGCCTCGGATTCACCGACAACCCCGTGAGTTGCCCGAAACTGGAGGGCTGATTGACATTGACGGCGGGGTTGCTGAACTGGGGATGGTTGAAGAAGTTGAAGAACTCCGCCCGGAACTGGAGCGTCGCGTTTTCAGCGATGCCGCCAACCCTCGTCGTTTTCGCGGTCGAGACATCCCAATCAAACTGCCCGGTCCCAGAATCACGCCAATCCCGCTGTTGCCGTACCCGGTCCCATTTCCCACGGCGGGAGGAGGGCAGAATGCCTGCGTATTCAGATAGCCGGGACCTCCACTGACACCTCCGATGCGGGAGGTCAGATCCCCCGCCGTCGCGATATCGGCATATGTCATTCCGGAGCACATCTGCGCGCGCGAGTTCTGGAGGCCGTAAATCGTCGCGCCACTGCCGTCCGTTATGGTGAGCGGTGTTCCGTCCTGAACCGTGGTCAGGCCGGAAAGATTCCAGCCATTGATCAGCGTACCCACGACTCCCTTGCGCTGCGCGAACGGGAGATCCCAACTGTAGTTCACCGTCAAACGGTGCGGATGATACTGTGGATTCAGGCCATACTGCTGGCGGAAGTCGTGCGGATCCCACTCGCAAGATTGTTCGTGGTGAAGGCGCGGCTCCATGTGTAGGCTGCCTGGACGGTAAAGCCTTTCGAAAACCGCTTCCGGACGGCGGCCTGAAGACTATTGTATTTGAAGTCGCCGTTGGTGGTTTCGACTGTCGAGTTCTCGGAAAGCCCGAGGTACGGAACGCGAACAAGGTAATTTGACGTCCTGTTCGTGGTGATGCCGTTTACCGGATTGGCGGCGCTGGCCAGGTAAGGAGCGTTGAAGTTCCAGCCTCTTGTAATCTGGTGAATTCCACGCGATCCGACGGAGCCCAGTTCGAGCACCCAGTCTTTGACGAACTCGTACTGAACGTTTATGTTCCACGAGTAAACCAGAGGTGTGAGGAAGTTCTCGCCCATGATGACTTCGTTGAGGTTCGATGTGCTCCCGTTCGTGAAGTTGGCCCAGCGGACTGGGAACGCCCCCGCCGTGAGCGTGTTAAATGGCTGGGCAAGACCGGCGCCTGTGCCGCCGCTGGCGTCAGCAGCGTAGGGCGGTTGCAACTGGACGGACTGGATTATGCTGGCGCCTGCAATACGGTCATAAAAAAATCCTCCTGCGCCGCGAATGACCAAACGCGGCGTATCGAGCGGCTGCCACGCGAAGCCGACCCGGGGGGCGAAATTGTCGCGCGGCGGATTGTTGCGCGTCGGAATATCGTGGCTACTTTTCAGGACTCCCGGTGCGACCCTGCCGGTAAAGTTGGCCGGCACCACAAAACCCACGGGCGTACCTGTCGCGGGTGAAGATCCGGGAATCAGCACAGTCTGCAGCTGACTAATCCATATATTCGTGTCATTCCCGTACCTGTCATACATCATGCCATCGTATTCCCAGCGAAGGCCCAGGTTCAGTGTCAGGCGAGGCGAAAGCTTATAGTCGTCCTGGATGAAAGCCGCGGCGTCTTTTCCGAAGCTACGAGCGAAGTGAGGAGGGCTTTGGATCTGGATCCGATTTCAACTTTTGTCGGGCAAGGACTCGGCGATGCCTTGTATCACGAACGCCGCTACGCAGACGCTGCCGAGCAATACCGCAGCG
>JAGWQP010000214.1 GCA_028876805.1 Acidobacteriota bacterium
GATGCGAGGCCGCAAAGTGATGGGCGGCCTGGTACCGTACGGAGAGGTCTGGTGTGCTGGCGCCAATGACGCCACCACTCTGACGACGGACGCGGATCTGGACATTGCGGGGTTGAAGGTGCCCAAGGGAAGCTACACGCTATGGGCGATACCCACCAGAACCGAGTGGACCCTGATCGTCAACAAGCAAACCGGCCAGTGGCATACAGAGTACGACCCGCACCGCGATTTAGGGCGGGTCAAGATCAACGTCAAGACGCTACCGGCTCCCGTCGAGCGGTTTCGGATTGATTTGGCGGCGGCCAGCGGCAACTCAGCCACGCTGTCATTGATCTGGGAGACGACCGAGGCCTGGGCGCCGATCACTGTGCTGCGCTGACGGCGGGCGAGGTCCCGCGGGCCCGGTCGCCAGGGTCGGGATTTGTTACCGAAAATCTGCCGGATTCCTTGACGGATTGGTGCCTGGCCGGAGACGAGCGAGAGGAGCCCGCAAGTTGCGTTTTTCGATTGGCTTCAGGTATCATTAAAAGGTTTCGCTGAGTAGCTTTCTGCTCCTGTGCTACCACCCGTCGAAAAACGGGTCCGGCCGGGAGTGAGGCCCCGAGGTTACTCCGGGCAACACCGCGAGCGACATGGGCCTGTCCATAAGCAACGAATCCCCGTTGTGGGTAGTTCGCAATTATTGAGCTGATCTGCGAAGAGGAAGGTACGTGCCGACATTCAACCAACTTGTGCGTAGAGGGCGGAAACCGCCGCGATGGAAGACGTCCAGCCCGGCGCTCGATCGCTGCCCGCAAAAGCGCGGAGTGTGTACGCGCGTGTACACGCAAACTCCCAAGAAGCCGAATTCCGCGCTGCGAAAAGTGGCGCGCGTGCGGCTGAGCCATGGGGTCGAAGTCACCACCTATATACCGGGGGTCGGTCATAACCTGCAGGAGCACTCGATCGTGCTGATTCGCGGAGGGCGCGTGAAGGATTTGCCGGGAGTCCGCTATCACGTGATTCGGGGAGCGCTGGACACGGCGGGCGTGGCTAGCCGCAAGCAGGGGCGGTCGAAGTACGGGGCCAAGCGCCCGAAGGCGTAGGAAGCGTATGCCACGCAGAAGACGAGCGATTGTTCGAGAGATCGTGCCGGATGCAGTGTACAACTCCACCCTGGTCGAGAAGTTCGTGAACTCGATGATGTGGCGGGGCAAGAAGAACACCGCGCAGGGCATTTTTTATGACGCGATGGACAAGTTGCGGGAGCGGACCGGTGATGACCCGCTGAAGGCCTTCAAGAAGGCCGTGGAAAACGCCAAGCCGCTGCTCGAAGTGAAAACACGCCGCGTGGGCGGCGCCAACTATCAGGTTCCGATCGAGGTGCCGCAAAACCGGCGGACGTCGCTCGCGATGCGTTGGATCATCACCAATGCCCGGACACGCCCGGAAAAGGGCATGTCGGAGAAGCTGGCTAATGAGTTGAACGACGCCGCTAATCTGCGCGGCGGCGCGATTAAGAAGAGAGACGATGTGCACCGGATGGCGGAGGCCAATAAGGCCTTCGCGCATTACCGATGGTAAAAGGGCTCACCCAACAACGATCGGGTTTACGAATAGGCGTTATGGCACGGACGGTTCCGCTCGAAAGGATGAGAAATATCGGCATCGCGGCCCATATCGATGCCGGTAAGACCACCACCACCGAGCGGATTTTGTACTACACGGGACGCACGCACAAGCTGGGCGAGGTCCACGAAGGCACCGCCATCATGGACTGGATGGAGCAGGAGCAGGAGCGCGGCATCACCATCACCTCGGCCGCGACCACCTGCGAGTGGCGCAACATCCAGATCAACATCATCGACACGCCGGGGCACGTCGACTTCACCGCCGAGGTGGAACGCAGCCTGCGCGTGCTGGATGGCGCCGTAGCGGTGTTCGATGCCGTGGCCGGCGTACAGCCGCAGTCGGAGACCGTGTGGCGCCAGGCGGACAAGTATTCGGTTCCCCGCATTTGTTTCATCAACAAAATGGACCGTGTGGGCGCGGATTTCTTTCACTCAGTCGAAACCATCGTTTCCCGGCTGAAGTGCAAGCCGGTGATAATCCAGCTTCCGGTGGGTGCCGAAGACCAGTTCAAAGGCGTGGTCGATCTGGTCGAGATGAAGGCCATGACCTGGCGCGATGAGACGCTGGGCGCCGAATACGACCTGGTCGATATCCCCGCCGATCTCACAACGAAGGCCGAAGAATACCGCGAAAAGATGATTGAAGCGGTGGCCGAGCACGACGACCATCTGTTTGAGAGATTCATCGAAGGGCAGCCGATCTCTAACGACCAGATCCGCGCCGCGATCCGCAAGGCCACCATCTCTCTAAAGGTGTTCCCGGTAATCTGCGGCTCGGCGTTCAAGAACAAGGGCGTGCAGACGATGCTCGATGCGGTGGTGGATTACCTGCCGTCTCCGGTGGACGTTCCGCCGGTGGAGGGGATGGACTTAGACCACCGCGACCGCGTGCTCCACCGCAAGGCCTCCGATGAAGAGCCCTTTGCCGCGCTGGTGTTCAAGATCATGACCGATCCGTATGTCGGCCAGCTCGCCTTCTTCCGGGTTTATTCGGGGACTCTGAAGTCCGGAGACTCGGTCTTCAACGTGGCCAAGGGGCGCAAGGAACGCATCGGGCGACTGCTGCGCATGCACGCTAACAAGCGCGAGGAGATCCAGGAGATTCTGGCCGGCGATATCTGCGCGGCCGTGGGCCTGCGGACGGTTTCGACCGGCGACACGATCTGCGACGCCGATCATCCCATTGTGCTCGAATCGATTCTGTTCCCCACGCCGGTGATCCAGCTGGCGGTGGAGCCGAAGACCAAGGCCGACCAGGAGAAGATGGGGATCGCCATACAGAAGCTGGCCCAGGAAGACCCGACGTTCCGGGTTAACACCGATCCCGATACGGGGCAAACCATTCTTTCTGGAATGGGCGAGCTGCATTTGGAAATCATCGTGGATCGCATGATGCGAGAATTCGGCGTGGGTGCCAACGTCGGCAAGCCGCAGGTCGCATACCGGGAGACGATTCGCAAAAGCGCCGAGGCCGAAGGGCGGCACGTCCGGCAGACGGGCGGGCACGGGCAGTACGGCGTGGTGAAACTGCGACTCGAGCCGATGCCGCCGGGGTCGGGCTTCGAGTTCGTTAACGACATCTCTGGCGGAGCCGTGCCGAAGGAATACATCGGCCCGGTGGAAGTAGGAGTCAAGGAAGCGCTCGAGGGCGGCATCCTGGCCGGGTTTCCGATGTCGGACGTAAAAGTCACGCTGTACGACGGCAGCTACCACGATGTGGACTCCTCGGAAATGGCGTTCAAGATTGCCGGCTCGGTGGGACTGAAAGAAGCGGCTCGCAAAGCCAAGCCCGTGCTGCTCGAGCCGATCATGTCGGTCGAGGTGGTGGTGCCGGAAGAGTACATGGGCGACGTGATCGGCGATCTGAACTCCCGCCGGGGGCGCATCGAAGGCTTGGAGCTGCGCGGGACCACGCAAATCATCAAATCTGCGGTACCGCTAGCGGAAATGTTCGGCTATGCCACCGAGCTGCGCTCGCGAACGCAGGGCCGCGGCAGCTTCACCATGCATTTTGGAAAATACGAAGAGGTTCCCGGCGCCATCGCCGAGGAGATCGTCAGCAAAGTCCAGGGCAAGATCACGAGATAAGGAGACAGGTTTTTCTTATGGCAAAGGAAAAATTCGACCGCACCAAGCCGCACGTGAACATCGGGACGATCGGGCACATCGATCACGGCAAGACAACCCTGACGGCGGCGATCACCAAGGTGCTGGCCAAGCACAATCCGAGGGTCAAGTTCCGCAGCTTCGACTCGATTGACAACGCGCCGGAAGAGAAGGCGCGCGGTATCACCATCGCCGTGGCGCACATCGAGTATGAGACGGCCAAGCGGCATTATGCGCACGTGGACTGTCCGGGTCACGCCGACTACATCAAGAACATGATCACCGGGGCGGCCCAGATGGACGGGGCGATCCTGGTGGTGGCGGCCACCGACGGGCCGATGCCGCAGACGCGCGAGCACGTGCTGTTGGCGCGGCAGGTAGGCGTGCCCTGCATCGTGGTGGCGTTGAACAAGTGCGATGCGGTGGATGATCCGGAGCTGTTGGATCTGGTGGAGTTGGAAGTGCGGGAGTTGCTGAAGAGTTACGGATTTCCGGGCGACCA
>JAGWQP010000215.1 GCA_028876805.1 Acidobacteriota bacterium
GTCGTCAACGTCGTGGACTTGTTCAAGCTGCTCCCCAGCTCCGAGCACCCCCACGGCCTGTCGGACCGCGAGTTCGAGGCCGTCTTCACTTCGGACAAGCCGGTGGTCTTCACCTTCCACGGGTACCCCGGACTCATCCACCGGCTGACGTACCGCCGGTCGTGTCAGCACAATTTCCACGTGCGCGGCTACAAGGAGCACGGCAACATCAACACGCCGCTGGAACTTGCCATTCGGAACCAGACGGACCGTTTCAGCCTGGCCATCGACGCGATCGATCGAATGCCGCGCTTCCGGACATTGGGAGCCCACGTCCGTGAGGCTCTGCTTAACCGTCAGATCGCCTGCAGTAACTACGCCTATGAGTACGGCGTCGACCGGCCGGAAGAAGCCGGTTGGAAATGGCCGTTCTAGTGAATCGTCGTGAACGACAGGCTTCCAATCATTTACCTGGCCCGCCACGGCGAGACCGCATGGACTAATTCGGGCCAGCATAAAGGTCTGACGGACCTGCCTCTGACAGAGCAAGGCGTGCGGAACGCTTGCAGCCTCGGAGAGCGGCTCCGTGGACTCAACTTCACTAAGGTGCTTGCCACCCCCCTTGGAGCGCGCGATCCGGACATGCGAATTGGCCGGCTTCGAAGGGATCTACGAGATCGATCGCGATTTGCTCGAATGGAACTACGGCCATTATGAGGGACGCCTGACTGCCGATATCCACGCGGAGTGTCCCGGATGGCAACTGTTCCGAGATGACTGCCCTGGAGGTGAAACGCCGGGCCAGGTTGGCGCCCGTGCGGATCGCGTTATAGCTCGCGTGCGCGCGATCCCGGGCGACGTGCTGATCTTCTCAAGCGGACATTTTTGCGGGTGCTAGCAGCCCGCTGGCTGGGGCTGGAACCGGCGGGCGGGAGGTTTTTCCGGCTGAGCACTGCGAGCTTGAGTGCGTTGGGTTATGAAGGCAGCCTCGACCGACCGGTGATCCGGTTGTGGAATGAAACGCGTCACGTCGAGGAGTGATGCAGTCGAAGCGGATATGAGCACAACCCGCGGAAGGACTGGAAAATACAATGTGACGCAGGTGGTTCCCGTCGTGTTCCTCGTCGATGTGGACGACACACTACTGGAAAACGACCGTATCCAGGATGACCTGAAGCGTCACCTGGAGCGTGAGTTTGGGCCTGATTGCCGCGACCGCTACTGGGCAATCCTCGAGCAACTGTTTAACGAATTGGGCTACCGCGATTACCTTGGAGCCTTGCAGCGCTACCGGGTGGAACATCCCAATGACATACACCTGCTGTCCATGTCTTCCTACCTGGTGGACTATCCGTTTGCGAATCGCCTGTATCCAGGGGCACTCGATGTGTTGGAGCGCTTCCGATCGTGGGGCCCGACGGTCATCCTATCGGATGGCGACGTCGTATTCCAGCCACGCAAGATTGAGCGCTCCGGCATCTCGGAAGCAGTCGATGGCCATGTGCTTATCTACATCCACAAGGAAGACGCGCTGGATGACGTTCAGCGGCGCTACCCGGCGGACCACTACGTGATGGTCGACGACAAGGTGCGCATTCTGACCGCGATGAAAAAAGCCTGGGGCGAGCGTGTGACGACGGTGTTCCCGCGGCAGGGCAAATTCGCGCACGATGCGGCGGTGCTCGCCTCGAATCCACCGGCGGACGTTACGGTCGAGCGCATCAGCGACCTCCTCGAGTATGACCTGCCCGGCTTGCTTGCCGGCCAACGATCGATCCAGTAAAGGTCAAGTTCCGTATCGCTGGATGGAATGGCTGTTCTCGACATCTATAGATACGCCTCCGACCTTACGCCCCGTCGGCGACACGGGCGCTGCTAGTACTATCGCAGAACTATGTCAACACCCCCGAACCCGGAACACGTTCTGCAATTGACGAAGGGCGTAGAGGCGCGGAAATCCTGGAGAATGCTGCATCCCGACGAGCAGCCGCGGCTGCGCGATGTGCACCTCAAGCAGAAAGCGTTAGCGCAGATCGATCTCCGCGGTGCCGATCTCCACAAAGCGAATCTGTGGAAGGCGAATCTCGACGAAGCCGACCTTCGAGATGCTGAGTTGAGCAGCGCCACCTTGAACGGCGTCAGCCTCAGAAACGCTGATCTTCGAGGTGCCAACCTCCGATTCGCGCGAATGGTAGGGGCAGATGTAAATGGAGCGAAGTTCTCCGGTTGCTACGTCTACGGTTGCTCAATTTGGAACTTGCATGGACAGCCGAAAGAGCAGTTCGATGTCGTAGTTACCCCTCGCAATGAGCCACAGGTAACGGTGGACGATTTGCAGATGGTGGCTTGCGACTTCTTCGCGGTGATCACCGCCACCTTCCGCACCCTCTACGTCTTGGTCGTCATGGAGATCGGATCCCGCCGGATTCTCCACTACAACGTCACAGCCCATCCCACGGCGGAATGGACACGGCAGCAGTTCCGGGAAGCGCTGCCGGGCGACCATCCCCACCGCTTCGTCATCCATGATCGCGATAGCATCTTCGCTGCGGAAGTCGACCAGGGTCTCGCCAACCTGGGTGTACGAGTTCTGCAGACGCCAGTGCGAGCGCCGCAGGCGAACTCGGTATGCGAGCGGCTGGGCGGGAGCCTTCGTCGAGAGTGTCTCGACTTCTTGATTCCTTTAAGCGAACGCATCTGCGAATGACGATTCGGGATTGGGCGATCCACTATAACCGGGGGAGGCCGCATTCGGCGTTAGGCCCGGGTCTACCTGAGCCCGTGTCGGAGCAGGTTCCTTCCAACGAGCACCGACACAGTCTGCCTGTTGGGTACCGGGTTGTGAAGAGATCCGTACTCGGCGGCTTGCACCATGAATATGGGCTCGTGAAGGAGGCTGCGTAGTGACGGATCTTTTTTTTGCGGACCACAGCCAGTTTTCTTAACTCAACTGGTCTCGACCAAAGCCTCCGAGCAAGCTTGTGCGGCCAGGGAATGTGTGCTAGTTTCCACGATGGAGGCTCCCATGAAACTTAGGCTCGTCGCATCTTTGACCTTGGCAGCGGGCATTCTGATGACCGGCGTCCCGCTGGCCGCCCACCACGGGAATGTGGCGTACGATACCAGCAAGGCCGTAATCCTGAAGGGAGCGACGGTGACGAAATTCGTGTGGGCCAATCCTCACGCATTTATCATGTTCGATGCCAAGAATGACAAGGGAGACGTCCTGCATTGGGCCGGGGAAGCGGGCAGTCCGTCCGCGCTTGGCCCCCTGGGCTGGAGCAGCAGTACCCTGCAGCCGGGAGATGTGATCACAGTTTACCTATATCAATCCAAGACCGGCAACCCGGTCGGGCGTCTGAACAAGATCGTGCTGGCAGATGGCACTGTGTTGAAAGATAGCGCGTTGGGATATCGGGACGAGTAAATGCGCACGTCTTCCATGGGCGCAATCGTCGGTGTGGTCGCGCTGGCGTTGTCGTCGATCGTGCTGGGGCAAGACGCCGTTCCCGAACTCACTGGGGTGCCCCAGCGTCCCACGACCCTATATAACAAACTGGACGCCGCCGGTGGCAAGTCGGGGCCCGCTCCCCGCCGCGATCTGAGCGGGTCCTGGACCGGCCCTCTCGAACCTCTTAAATTGGGTGATGTGCCTGCGCTGACGCCGTTAGGGCAACAACGCTTCAAGCTCAATATCCCCGACCCCTTCCGCGCTCACTCCAATGATCCCTGGGGGACTTGCGATCCGTTCGGGTTTCCCCGCAGCACGACGAACGAGACCCGGGGAGTCACCTTCGCTCCGTTGCCCGACCGCTTGGCGATCATGACGCAATACGGGAGGATCTGGCGCACGGTCTGGATGGACGGGCGGGAACTTCCTAAGAATGTCGGCGCAAAGGGCGGACCCGATCCGCGGTGGTACGGATATTCGGTGGGCCATTGGGAGGGAGACTACACGCTGGTTGTGGACACCACCGGCGTTAACGACAAGACCTGGGTCGATCGGCGCGGTTATCCGCATAGCGTCGATATGCGCGCGCAGGAGCGTTACACGCGCGTCGATCATGACACCCTGGAACTGACCGTAACAGTGGACGATCCGAAGATCTATACAAAGCCCTTTGTGGCCGTGACCAACCGCTTCAAGTGGATTCCGAATCAGGAAGACGAGGAGCAGTTCTGCGTTCCCTCGGAGATGATCGATTACATAAAGATCATTGCCCTCCCTGCCGGTCAGGAAACGGTTACCGGCCAGAAGTAGGTCTGTTGCAATCCATGACACGTGGCTTCATTTTGCGTGTCGCTGTGGCTGCGCTGGCGGTTCCCGCTGGCGCCCAGGAAGCACCGCCACTCGGTCCCGGCAACCTGGCCTTTCTCGATCACGTCAAGAATGCCAGGCTTCTGGCGGCCGGTGACCTGGCCGGACGGAACTTGGCGGATTGCAGTATGCCACCGGTGAGTGCCGCGCCGGCTGGCGAACCGGTGGTGGCTCCGCCCACCAAGGTCTTCGATCAACTTTATTATTTCGGAATGAACAGCGTGGCCTCGTGGGCACTAGTGACCAGCGATGGCATTATCCAAATCGACAGTCTGGACAATGCCGAGGAAGCGCAGCGCATCATCATTGGCGGCTACAGGAAATTGGGCCTCGATCCGGCGCGGATGAAATACCTGGTCCTTACGCACGGTCATGACGATCATTTCGGCGGCGCCAAGTACCTGCAGGACGCTTATCACCCGCGCGTTCTGATGAGCGCTCTTGACTGGGACATGGTGTCGAAGACGCGGCCGCGCGCGAACTTCGGCCCGCCGCCGGCGCGCGACATGGACATTACGGACGGACGGAAGCTGACGTTAGGCGCCACGACGCTGACGTTTTATCTCACGCCCGGGCACACGCCCGGGACGATTTCGTTCCTGGTTCCCGTCACGGATCATGGCCAACCGCATTTGCTGTCGTTTTGGGGCGGAAGCGCGCTTCCGCGGACGCTCGAGCCTGGCGGGGAGATCGGCCGCGCCGATTCCGGGCTCCTGACTTATAGGCAATCGCTCGAGCGCTTTATCGGGATTGGCGAAGATGCCGGGGCCGACGGCTACATCGCCAACCATCCCTACCGCGATCAGACCTTCGTCGATGGCAAGGACGACAAGATAACCAGGAATCGGGCGCGTAAGCCGGGCGATCCTAGTCCCTGGATCGGCCGTAGCACCTACATTCGTTACATGCTCATTAGTCTGGAGTGCACCGAAGCGCTCACAGGATGGGTCCAGGCGGGCAGACCGCGGGTCAGTCAATGAAGACTTTTGTGGTATCGTTTCACGATGGAGGAGTCACATGAAACATTGGTTCATAGAGTCTTTGGCCTTGTTAATGATATGCACTCCCGTGTTCGCGCATCACGGGAGTACAGCCTACGACACCAGCAAGGTGGTGGTCCTCAAGAGTGCCACAGTAACGAAATACGTCTGGGCTAACCCACACGTCATTATCACCTTCGACGTAAAGGATGAGAAGGGGAACGTCCAGCATTGGTCCGCGGAAGCAGGCACCCCGCAAGCGGTGGTCCTGTCCGGCTGGTCGAAGACTTCCGTGCAGCCCGGAGACGTGATTTCCGTTTACCTCTTTCAATCCAAGACGGGGAACCTGGTCGGGCGTCTTAACAAGATCGTGCTGGCCGACGGCTCGGAGTTAAGGGACAGCGCGTTGGGATATAAAGAGGCCGAAGGGGAAGGCAAGCAGTAGACATGCGAGAATTCTTGATTGACTTAACCGTGCTGCTCGTATTTGCGTCGGCCGCCGTGGCGCAGGATAAGCAAGCGCCGGCCCAGCGTCCCCTGACGCTTTATCAAAAATTGGAGGCTGCCGGGAACACGGGAGGACCCGCTCCCCGCCGGGATCTGCTGGGGGCCTGGACCGGACCCCTCACGCCAAAATACGTCGACACGCCTCCGCTGACGCCGTTGGGGGAGAAACTCTTCAAGCTCAATTCCCCCGATCCCTTCAGCGCGAGCTCCAACGATCCCTGGGGCACGTGCGATCCGTTCGGGTTTCCACGCAGTGCGACGACCGAAACCAGAGGAATTGCGTTTTCTCAGATGCCGGGCCGCATGGTGATCATGGCTCAGTACGGTAGGATCTGGCGGTCAGTCTGGATGGACGGGCGGGAGCTTCCCAAGAATGTGGGCACCAAGGGAGGACCGGATACCACCTGGTACGGATACTCGGTGGGCCACTGGGATGGAGATTACACGCTGGTTGTGAACACGACCGGCCTCGACGACAAGACCTGGATTGACCGGCGCGGGTATCCGCATAGCGTCGATCTCCGCGTGGAGGAACGTTACACCCGCCTGGATCACGACACCTTGGAGCTGACCCTCACGATCGACGATCCGAAGATTTACAGCAAGCCTTTTGTCATAGCGAAGAACCGTTTCAAGTGGATTCCGAATCAGGAAGACGAAGAACAGATGTGTGTCCCCTCGGAAGCGATCGAGTATAGGAAGTTAATTGTCGTCCCCGCCGACCAGGACCGGGCCAGGGGCAAGAAGTAGAGTCTGTGGGTATGGAACTTGGGCAGACACGAACAATGCCACGGACGATCCTCGGGGCCCTGCTGTGTTTCCGGCTGTGCATTGTGACGGCGAGCGGCCAGGCTGCGTCCGAGCCGAAACCACAGTTGGCGGAAGAAGTCTTCAAGAACGTACAGGTTCTGAAAGGGATTTCCGTAAATGAATTCATGGGGACTATGGGATTCTTTGCCGCTTCCCTGAGCCTGAACTGCACGGATTGCCACATCTCGGATAGCTCTGGAGACTGGGGACCGTACGCCGCCGACACGCCCTTGAAAAAGACCGCACGCCGGATGATCGTCATGGTGAACGACCTCAATAAGAACAGCTTCGGAGGACGCCGCGCGGTTACCTGCTACTCCTGCCATCGCGGCACGATATTTCCCAAAGTGATTCCGAATCTGGCCGAGCAGTACGGCAGTCCGCCTGCGGACGATCCCAACGAGATCGAAATTATCGGGAAAGCTCCGGCCACGGTATCGGCCGAGCAAATCCTCGACAAATACATCCAGGCGCTCGGCGGAGCGCATCTCTCGAGTTTCGTCGTCAAGGGGACTTACCAGGGCTACGACACTGACTTGGAGGCGGTCCCGCTCGAGGTCTTTGCCAAAGCGCCCGGTCAACGCACCACCGTCGTGCACATGCGCCCTGGAAATAGCACCACCACCTACGACGGCCGCGCCGGTTGGATCGCCGCGCCCGACAAACCGGTAGCATTGCTGGCGCTGGCCGGAGAGGACCTGGACGGCGTCAGGCTGGAGGCGGCGTTGTCTTTTCCAACCGGGATCAGGCAGGCCCTCGGTCAATGGCGCGCGGGCTTCCCGAAGGCCGCCATCGGCAATCGCGAGGTTCAGATTATCCAGGGCACCGCCGCGGGGGGTTCTCGCGTGAAGTTATTCTTCGACCAGCAGTCGGGCCTGCTGTTGCGGGTGTTGCGCTATACCGACACCGCGGTCGGCATCATTCCCGCCCAAACCGACTATTCCGATTACCGCGAGGTCGCTGGAGTCAAGATGCCATTCCACTGGGTCGTCACTTGGACCAACGGGCAGTCGACGGTCGAAGTGAGTGAGGTGCAACCGAACGTCGCGATGGATGCGTCGAAGTTTTCTAGACCGGCCCCCGCGCTGCCACCGAAACCTGCGGCCAGGTAGCTCCCGTTGTTGTCCGGCAGTTGGGCGTATACTGCTCGGGGGTCGCGGGTGGTGTGAGCCGATTATTCGGGGAGCCGAATGTAAGAGCCCACTCTGTAAAACCGAACTTGCCGTTCAGCGCGCACTCACTGAATATCGCCTCTGCCGTAAGCACTGATCGGCTCCCTGGAAATATCGGGAGGGCTGGGTTCGGCTACCAGTCTTCGCAACAGCTCGGCAGTGGTGTCGGAGTGAACGAAGTTACCACCAGTATGGATTCCTTCCGCGATCACGAGCGGCGTCCAGCCACGGCTGTTCTTCGCATTCATATTGGCGCCCTTCTCGACCAATAGCTGAACGATCGAGTCCGCTCGTTCCCGCCAGGCGGCGCCATGCAGAGCGGTGTCCCCATACTTATTGGCCACATTGACACTCGCGCCGAGTTTCAAGCATAACTTGACGGCGGCGAGCCCACTGCTCTCCGTAGAGCGCGTGATTCCAGGCGCGTGTCCCGTACCCGCGGCAACCATCAGGGGTGTTGTTCCGTCCGTAGTGGTCAGGGAGGGATCCGCGCCGTGCGCGACTAATTCGCGCATCACGTCCAGATCGTTCGCCCAAGTGGCGAGCAGAAACGGCGTGGCGCCGGCTAAGCTACAGCGAATATCAGAGCTGCACATGTACGACTTCACGTTGATCCCGAAGCTCAAGCTTTTCCCCATCCGGGCGTTGACATTCGCCCCGTGGGCGATGAGCTGTCATTCGCCATTATTCCGTCCGCGCCAAACCCTCACGCTGCGATACGTTCTTAGCGGTGGTGTAGCCCTCCAAGTTGGGAGATTTGAACAATCCGCCCGGCACCGGAGACCTGCCGGGGAAACGGGCATTGCTTGTCCAGCCCGAGGTGAGTCCTCGACCCGTGGTAATAACTGAAATAAGAAGCCAGAGTCCGCTTTGGATGTCTGGCATTAAGGATGATGAAGTGGTCCAGACACTCTCTGCGGATCGAGCCGATGAGCCGCTCGGCGTATGGATTCTGCCAGGGGCTGCGGGGCGCCGTGAGGATTTCCTCGATTTGCAGCGAA
>JAGWQP010000003.1 GCA_028876805.1 Acidobacteriota bacterium
CGCGCCGCCTTTCTGCTGCACGACGTGTTCGACGTTAGTTTCGAGGAGGTCGCGGAGACGATCGGCCGCGAACCGGCGGCGTGCCGGCAGCTTGCCGCCCGTGCACGGGTGCATCTCAAGGCGGAGCGCCCCCGCTTTCCCGTGCCCAAGGAACGTGGCCTCGAGGTCGCGGCTGCGTTCTTTGCTGCAACCCGCAACGGTGACATGGAACGCCTCCGATCACTCCTGGCCACGGACGTAATGGCTTATTCCGATGGCGGAGGAAAGAAGCCGGCAAGCACGGAGCCGATCGGCGGAATTGACGAGGTCATGCGGGTCCACACTTCGCTGGCGCGTCTCTTCGCCGACAGCATGTCGCGAGTGGTGCGCTATGGCTTCATCAACGGCCTGCCGGGATTCGTGACCATCGAGCGGGACGACACTCTACAGACGACGGCGCTGGAGCTCGACAAGGACGGCCGGATTGCTGCAATCTACGTCACGCGCAACCCGGACAAGCTTCGGCATCTCGGAGCGGAAGCCGTTCAGTGATCGAAAATGACCCTACCCGTCGGCAGCGCAAATCAAAATACGATGGAGAAATACAATGAGCGTCCGATCTATCGCACCAGTCACGATCTTATGTCTCGGTCGAGGTTATCTTTCCGGGCTGCGCGGCGACGGCGGCTTTGAAGACGACTTTGGGAAAGGGTGCTATCGAGCGCTGGACTATTGGTTCGAGTGATGGGGAATTAACCGATGCCGGGAATTCGTTCGCCATCGTTCATCACAGCGGCTACGGTCACACCGCCGGCAGGCAGAGGCCGTCAAGTGCGGTGTGGAGCAGGTGGAGGGTGCCGAAGCCCTGCTGCTCAGTGTCGACGAGGCGCAAGTGCGTCACCAACTCGGGCTCGCGCTCCGGCGACAAGCTGGCGACCTTGATCCAGTTCGGACTGTTCGCCGCCCGGCACAGAATGCACTGGATCAACCTTGGCCTGCCGCCGGCGAACCATTCCAGCACCGGATCCGAAGCGGAAATGAACCGGCTGGGCTTCTGGCTGGGTGCGGGTGCACAATCGGACACCGACCAAGGTCCCGACGTTGCTCCGCCCGAGGCAGGCCTTACAACGGCGCGTCATCTCGGGCTGGCGGGTAGCCCAAGTGACGCTGCAGTTCGTCCGGGGACGTGCCGTGTTGGAGGCAGGTGTGCGTGACACCGTCGCGGTTCCGGAGCCCGCCACCCCATCGGACTGCCCACTGGCCGGCGGCCTCTCAAACTGAAGGCCTCGAACCGACAGGTCCGACGCTGATCCCTCGACATTGCGTAAGACCCGCGGCGGACGATGACCAGGGGAGCCTACGCCGCATCAAATGAGCGCGTGGTAGCGTCGTCGCCGCATCCGCCAAACTTCCGGATGGCCACCGGCCAGACAGGACCGCCGGACACCCGACCCAGGAGATGATCTCTCCGGAGTCAAATCTGCCAGTTCTTTGAAATGTCTCATCAGCGCCCTTTGCTGACTTGGCCTTTCAGAATCCGCAGGATCGCGATGATTGTGTTCCAATTCCTTGTCGTCGCCGCCACACCGCACAGCTCGTCGATCTGACCAAGACAGCCGATCGTCTTCATGTGACGACGGTACACCCCAAACACGAATTGTCCTTCCACGGCAATTACCCGCACCAACCACCCGCCGTGTGGCGGAAACGTCACGGGAAGCGGTGCCCGAACGGCGGCGGTCTTCGACAGGATGCTCACGAAGCGAACAACATCCGGGGGCGAAGCCTCTGATCCAAACGGATTCTCCGTCTCCAAGCGCATAAGGTCGCTACCATCGCACAGCACAACTTCCGCTTTGAATGGCAGCCTCCGGAGCAATGCCGTGCGGAGTCTTACCCGAGATCCAGGCTTTCGAACTACAAAAGTGCCCGCAGCCCCCACATTCACCACGTCATAGTCGCTCAGATCTCGCGCGAGCACGCTTGGACGAAATGTCTTGTGTCCGCCAACGTTGACACCTCGTAGGAAAACAACGAGAGCCATTTCGCAATTATGAAATAAGAGGGTCGCGGGCGTCACGTCGCGCTGAATCGGGCCGGCCCGCCGGCGAACGACCCGCAATCGGCAAATCGGCGACCACGTCAAATCCTTGGCTCTCTATACCCCTCGAAGATCATGAAGGCCACATGAGCTCCGCAGGCGCGGCAATTGACGGTCCTGGCGGAACTCTTCACGGGTGATGTTGGTACATGCGGAGTTGATCTTTAAACACGTGGGATTGGGCCTCGCGTTGGAGAATGCACTTTTAAGCGTCGCGCCCGGGGGCGGGTTTTCCGTAGTGCTGCAATTACCAAGCGAGGAGGAACGGGACGTTGCTTCCACGAGCTACACATCGCTGCAGACACTCAAGCAGGATTTTCATGTTGATCGACATAGGCGAGTTTCAACGCTTGCTGGCGCAGAAAGGATTCCAAATAGTTGACGCGCCGGAAAGGCACTTTGGCTTGGTATATTCTCCCAAGGGAGCGATGCGTGCGCGTGCTCTACCGAACCCGACCTCACTTAAGCGCAGCGCGCCGAATCTCTGCCGTCGGGGGTCTGGCTTCTGCGGGCGGATGGTAGAGTGCCCTCGCCCGCTTGCGGCGGCTATCGATGTGGCGCACCGTGTATCCGCGGACCAAGGCAACGCGCCCGATTGGATCGAGACTGCGCTGGCCGATGGCGTTCCTGGCGTGGCAACGGTGGTCAATCATTCCATCGTGTGGCAGTATTTGTCGAACGTTGATCGTGCGCGCTTCGACCGCGTAATGGCAATGGCAGGAGAGGCCGCCACTTATAACAAGCCGCTTGCCAGGCTTCGCTCCGAGCCAGCCGACAACGTTGCCGAAGTCCGCTTGCAACTCTGGACCGGCAGCAATGACCGGTTGCTGGCCCGATCCGGCTTCCATGAGAAACCGGCGCAGTGGCTAGGACACGAGAACTAGAGATCGCAGACTGCGGGATTGGTTCTTGAACGAGCCGTCGGCAACCTGGAACTTGGGACCGGCGCCCGTCGAACCCTTGCCTGAGGGGCGGCGTGCGCGCGACAATGTTGCGAAAATGGCGCGGAGCGGTAGCCAATGACGTTCACCAAGCGTTTGCGGGATGGCGTTCGTCGTGGAGACATCACTTGCAGTGTCCGCATCTGGACACGTCCGCATGTGAGGGTAGGCGGGCGGTATCGGATGGAGGAAGGCGAGATCGAAGTAGACTCCATCGAGCCCATCGGTCTTCCGGACATTACTCCAGTGTTGGCGCGAGAGTCTGGTTTCCTTGGGGTGGTCGATCTCCTCAAGGTCGCCAACCACGGTCGAGGCAGAAACATTTACTTGGTGCGCTTTCATTATTTGCGCCCGCGAGGCAAACGACAACCATGATGAGCACGGCCTCCCGGCAGTGCGCAATCGAGGGATTCGGACTCATGGCCGTCTCAAGCATCGTTGAGATGGATCGGCAGCGGCCAAGTCCGGGGCTTGGACGGTCGGAGAGCATCTTCAGGAAGCCAGAACGGATTGTCGGCTTAACCGGCCATTTCTCTGCCCGCTTTCAGGGGTGCCTAAGTTTTTTATCGTTTCGGTGCAGATTTTGGTGAGACGATTCGAGAGGCGGCCAAGGCAGGTTCGGGCAGTGCCGCTCAGCAGTGTCCACCGGAACATCTCGAGAACGTGTTGCGCACTCAGGAGGGAATCGATGACGCCGTGGAGGCCGGATCGAAGACGCCAGTGGCGTCTTTGGTTGGGCACTTGTACAGAGAATCCGCGCGCCCGTTGGTGAGCATTTGATACGAGCGTTCATCAGTTGACCGTCGTCGCAGAGCCATTCAGAGATTCCTCCCGTGAAACCCACGACGGAGATAGGTCCCGATCGGTCGGCAAGGATGGCGGATTGGGGATGGGCCTCCCGCTGGCAAGCTTTGCTAAGTCACCCTCGCCCAGCTATGATGAATCGCAATGTTCCTGGTGTTTGGTGTCCGGACAATCCGGCGTGACGTGAAAGGCAGCGCGCTCGAACGAGAGCGTTGCGCTCGATGCGGATTCTTCTCGGATTTTCGCCGCCAGCGAGAGCAGCGCTATTTCACCCTGTTTTTTCTGCCGGTCTTCCCGATGTCCAAAGCTGACCCAGTCCTAACATGTAATCGATGCGGACATCCTATCACACCAACTTCTATCCGGGTCAACCCGGTGCCGAATTGAAAAGGCTGTGCTTCTGTGCCCCGCCTGCACCGGCAAGATGCGCGTACCCCTGAAACCCGACAAGCCTATTCGGGTAACGTGCCCTCACTGTCGTGACCAATTCACCGTCACGGTGGATAGATCTAGTTAAGCTAGATGGCTGCTCCTGTTGTCGACGGGCTCTCGCCCTCGGAAGGTTCGATCCAGGATCCACTCGGACCTCGCAGGAGGAACCAACTGGATTAGGACTGGGCATGCCACCCGCGATGGCGAGCGTCGATTTGACGTACGACGCGGGTCGATATGCGGCTCGAAGTCGCGCCGTATCCGCGTGGCGGCGAACGTGATTCAGCGCATCGAATGCGCCCTACGCGCCGTCGCGCGGGCGCCTACTCGTAGACGCCCTGGCGAATCGCTTCGCAGACGTACTCCTGCAGCTCCCAACTCGGCGCCATCGTAAACGACCGTGTGAAAGTGTACGGCTGCGTCAGCGCCTTGGCATCGTCGATCGTGAGCTCCACATTCAAGTGGCCCAGGTCCGGCCGCCGGTAGCGCTCGACCAGGTGCATCTCGTTGCTGTGCGGCTTGCCGGTCGCGTCCAACCACGTCTTATCGTTAAACCCAACCGTATCCACCACCAGAGTGTCGCCGTCCCACTTGCCGATCGACTGCCCGGTCCAACTTTCCGGCTCAACATCGAGGTTGGGCGCGCGCCCATCGAGGAAGAACCGGCGGTAGCTGTGCGTATTGCCTTCCCACAGCAGCGCAATCTGGTTCGAACGCTGCGCGATCTTGTACGGCAGCGGATTGATCCGCACCGCGCCATCGGGCAGGCACAAGCGCTCGGGATCGTCTTTGCCCTTGTTCGCCTTGCGCTCCGCGTAAAGTTTCTGGAACTCCGGCGTGTACGAGGGATCGCTGGGCAGACCGGTGCCCTTCGGAACCCACACTCCCGAGAAATCCACCTTGCCGTCTTCCGCGCGCGGTGTCGGCCCGGACGGCGGCTTCGGAGCCTTGCGTGCTTTGGGCGGCGGCACGCCGTCCGCCAGCCGCGCCGATTCAGCGGATCCTTCCAGTTTGTACGCCGCATTCAAGTGCCCGGGGTCCTGATTGTTCTCGTCGCAGACGTACTCCGTCATTTCGAAGCTCGGATCGAGCGTCGTGGTCCGGTGAAAGGTCCACGGCTTGGTGAACACGCCAGGATCGTCGATCGTCACATCCATTTCCATGTTTCCGTAATCGATGCGGTGGAACGTTTCGATCAGGTGCATGTCCTTCGTATGCGGCGTGCCCGGAAAATCGAACCACGATTTCGTAAACAGGCTGATCGTATCCACCACCAGCGTGTCGCCTTCCCAATGCGCGCGCGAATCGCCGTAAAAGGCAGGCTTCAGATCCTTTGGATGGCTGCTCCCATCGAGGAAGAACTGGCGGTACATATGCGTGTTGCCCTCGAAGAGCATGAGCACCAGCCTGGGCGTGGCGAACAAGGCGGTGTGATAGGGAGCCGCGCGCGGCGGCCCGCCGGGAAGGCAGCGGGCTTCGTAATCCTCGGCGCCGTTTTTCGCGCGCCGCTCTTCGACGACCTTCGCCGCCCACGGGAGCATATTGGGACCCGGCTGGCCGCTGCCGCCGAAGCCGTTCCAAATGCCGGTCAGGTCCGGGCGGCCGTCCGCCATCCGCGGCAGCGGGCCCGGCGGCCCTTTACGTGGCGCGCGCGCCCGGCGCCCCGGTCCAGGAACGGGAGGCACCCCCGCACCCTGGGCGACTACCATCACCGCGCCCAGCGCCAGCACCGCCGCGGCGCGCGGGATCACTGTCTTAAACATGGCGATTCTCCGTGGTGCTGCCGGAATCTATTGATTGGGAGGAGCCGAGCCGTCCGCCGCCGACCCGCCAAAGACCCGGCGGCCGTCGGGCAGCAGCACCACGCGCGCCGCCGCGGTGTGCGATTCATCTTTCGCCCGGTTGCCTTCGACCGTCACCTGGTCACCGGGCTTCAGCGCATCTTTCCGCCAGCCCTGCTTCAGCAGTACCGGAATTGCACCCAGCTCGAAGTTCCAGGTGGACACCGTGCCGTCCGCTTCCTTGACATCCACATAAAAGCGGGCATGCGGGTTCATCCATTCCATCTTGGTGACCACGCCCGTGACCTTGATCGGCTTGCTCGTATCGTACTCAGCCGCAAACGAGTGGTGCGCCAGCGCCGGCGCCACGGAGACGAGCAGTCCCAAGCAGGCTGCCCGGGCCAACGACTTTGCTCTCATTCAATCCCTCCAAACTGCACACACGTCCCCGTTAGCGCGATTGCGGGGGATAATATCAGGCTCGCAGAGCCGCTGTCAATCGCGCCCGAATGTTCAAATTCGTACGGCCATCTTTTCCGGAACCAGGATCAGCCTCGGACAGGACTGTCGAGCGCAATCCGCGTGCCGGCGATATAGTACCCACCCCGTGCTCCTCAACGTCTTGGGACATGATCCAAGGCTCTGGCTTCAGTTTACGAGGGGGCAACTATTATAGCCCGAGCAACTCGGGACTGCCCTGTATGGCTTAGAAAACAACCGGCAGCATCCGAAATCTGCGTTGATCGTTCATGTCGATCAGGAGCTTCATGCTGTCGGAAGGGGAACCTCGAACTCCTCTACAAGCCACGCTGTGTAGGCAAGGGCCTGCCGGATGTCCTCTTCATCGATATAGGGATAGGCGGTAAGAATCTCATTCGTTGTATGGCCGAAAGCGACGAGCCCGACAATCATGCCCACCGTCACCGCATTCCGCGGACGCAGGGCTTGCCCCCAACACCGCCGGGTTCCTCGTAATCCGATCCAGTACCATTGCCCTCAATTCTACTGGCGGCCGACAGACCGGAATTTGCTAGCGAGGGCTGTTGGATCTGGTAACGTTCATCAACGGGAATCGGCCGCTTCTCACCAACGGCGACGATACATCCAGAAGGATGAGCGACGCCTGTCAAACCTTCTGAACGGTTGGACTCCCTAGAGGCAGCGGTCTTGAGCCGTTCGAGGATAGAATGCTGTTATGAGTTCGCCTAACACTGCTGTCGCTGATGATGCTGCGCTTCGAACGCTCGCTGACTATTACAGCGCCTTCAGTACGCTAGAGGTTCAAGCCGTCTCGCCTTACTTCCACGAGCCATCCCTGCTCATTAGTCCCCAAGCGGTATTTGCGGCGCCAACGTTCGAAACGGTGGCAACTCTTTTCACCCCCACCATGGAAGGCCTCCGGAACAGAGACTTCGGTCGGAGCGAACTGAGTGTAGGACACGTCAAATCGTTGAGTGCGAGCGCGACATTGGTTACGGGTGTTGCGATACGGTATAAACGCGACGGGCAAGAATTGGAGCGGGCAGGAGTCACATACGTTCTGCACAAGGCGGAGAATGGCTGGAAAATCGCCGTTCTCATCCTGCACGACCCGGATCACAGCGCGCCGCACGGCAAGAGTTCTGGTTGACGCGCCACTCGTCCGTGGATCCCGGGCCATCATCGGTCTGCGGTCGAGGAGGGCCGCGGCGGACGGCAAAGAAGCAGTGGGGAAAGGGGAGACGGCGCGTTCCCAAAACGGTGTTGCGGCTACCTAGCCTGGACCAGGCGAAGTCGGCGGTTCTGACAGCCTCAGTTCGATCGATACTCAACGAGGGTACGGGCATGCGATCGAGGAATTCGTTGAATGGTACTGCTCGGAACCGCGGCTCTCGTTCAGCAAGACCGTCGTCCTCCGTTATCGGATCCGCCTGGAGTCTCGGCATCTGGCACCGGGATTATGGCGGAACGCCGCCAGTGTCAGGTTGCGGGCGGATCACGCGCCATACGACACGATCCGTGCTGCCGCCGTTTTCATACCGCGGCGGTAGCATCCCGGCGACCGGGCCGGCCGTGGCGCCCCATTGGAGTTGCGATGCGGACTTCGCAGTGGTAATTTCTCAATGCCGTTTCGGGTCAGTGCGACAAATCGTCGACTCGGATTCCTTCCAGATGGCTCGCGATTCGCAATCGAATAGCGTCGTACGGCAGATGCAGCCACACCGGCCAAGTATAAAAACGGCGGCGGACATCAAACTATCTGGAAGAACTTAGGCGGACCAGTCGTCTTAGGTCTGAATGCAAAAGGGTAGGCGGCAGCCAACCCGCGCGCTTCCCTCCCAACCAATTCCAGGCCTCATCGTCTCAGGATTGCCAGGGTAGCCGTGCCGGGCTCGACCTCCGGATACCCATGCGGATTGTCTGGGGTTGGCTTTGCCGGACGGCGCCCGAATTTACCCGCCATCAGGAAAACGCGATGTGTTTTCGGGTCGATCGCCATAGTTCGCGCCCCGGACTTGGTTTTCACGTTCTCGACCAGGATTAACTTGTCGGGAGAATCCTCGTGGGCAACTGTCAAGGTGCCTTCACCATTGGAGGAAAACGCGAAGCCAGTCCCAGGATCGAAAGCGTTCGCGTCCACGCCGTCGCCGATCGCGACCGTGGCCACCACCTTGCCGGAATCCGCGTCCACCATGGCCATAAGTTTGTTATCGCAACCTGCAAAAAGGCGGTGATGCGCAACATCCATTGCCAGACCCGAGGGTTCCTCGCAAGGCGCCAGCGGCCAGGTTGCAGTGACCTTTAGCGTTTTGGAATCAATTTGCGAGAGCGCGCTCTTGCTTGCGATGTTGACGTAAACGTGCCCCGCGCCATCGGCTGCCGCGAATTCCGGCGAGCCAGAGAGTTGGATGGTCCCTACAACCTTGCCGCTTGCGGCGTCGATCGCTGTGGCGTCGTGCACGCCCTCCTTCTTGCCGTTGAAGGTAAAGACACGCTTGGAGGCCGGATCATAGACAACCGCGTCGGTGCCCGGGTCGGTCGGCGTGACGGAGGTTTGAGCAAGGTTCTTGAGGTTAAAGATAATCACCGACGGAGGAACCTCATGCGAGACGAAG
>JAGWQP010000216.1 GCA_028876805.1 Acidobacteriota bacterium
CTCCTCAGCGCTCGGGCCCCATCGGCGTTCCGCTGTTGCGAACAAACGCTTTCCCTCAGGTGTCGGCCAAATCGTGGCAGCAAGGTGGGCGTACGATGCGTAGCCTCGCTCCAAGCTTAGCGTACCGAGCCGGGCTCCCGACAAGACGCTGATTCCAGGCCACTTCAAAATTGCAACCGGCTTCCGGCTTGTATGCGTCTCAGCCCGTATAGACAATATGTTGGAGGATAGACGCTCCACCGGCACTGAATAGGGCCTCTAAATACCGATGATTCAACGAGGAATCAACTGGTCACGCTCACCGCGTATAATGAACCTTATGCGCATCGGAGCCTGCCAGCTCGTCCTCTCGCTCTGTGCCGCTTCGGCCACGCACGCCGAGGCCACCCTGCTAGATGCAGGCTACCGGCACATGTACAACCTGCGATTCAGTGAGGCGCACGACATCTTTGCCGAGTGGGAGCGACAGCATCCCGAGGATCCGATGGGTCCCGCTTCGGATGCAGCCGCTTACCTGTTCACCGAATTCGACCGCTTGCACATCCTGCAATCGGAGTTCTTCGTCAACGACGAGCATTTCTACACAGACCGCACGCTCACGCCCGATCCCGTCCTGAAGAAGAAGTTCGAAGCTGCCTTGGATAAAGCCGCCCAGATGGCCGCCGTCGCGCCCGAGCAGCCCAACGCGCGGTTCGCCGCGGTGCTGTGCCACGGGCTCGAATCCGATTATCTCGCCTTGATCGAGAAGCGGTACCTGGCGGCGTTCCGGGAAATGAAGATCGCGCGTGGGCTGGCGGAGAAACTCCTGGCCGAGAATCCCGAATATTACGATGCCTGGATCGCGATCGGCGTGGAGAATTACATGCTCGGCCTCAAGCCGGCGCCCTTGCGCTGGCTACTCAAGCTGGGCGGCGGCTTGACCGATCGTGCGTTGGGCCTCGAAAAGTTGCGCGTCACCGCGCAAAAGGGCCGGTACCTCCAGCCGTTCGCCCGTCTGTTGCTGGCCGTGGCCGCCTTGCGCGATCACCAAACACAGCGCGCGCGCGAATTGTTGGCCGGACTTACCCGGGAATTTCCCGACAATCCGCTGTATTCGCGAGAACTGGCGCGCCTGGAACGGTCCTAACCGTGCGGTGCATCTATCGCCGGGTTTCGAAGAACTCCCGAAGCAAATCAACGCAATCGGACCCGAGCACGCCTTCCACTACCACTACGCGATGGTTCAGCAGATCCGAATCGGCGACCTGAAATTTGCTGCGCACGCCGCCGAAGCGCAGGTCGCGGGCGCCGAAAACCAGCCTCTCAACACGAGCCGTTACCAGCGCGCCGGCGCACATCACGCACGGCTCGAGCGTCGAGTACAAGGTCGCGCCCCCCAGCCGGTAGTTGCCGACCCGCTCGGCGGCTTCGCGGAGCGCCAGAATCTCAGCGTGGGCCGTGGGGTCCTGGCGGGCGATGGAAGCATTCCGGCCGCGCCCGACGATGGCGCCGCCCATGGCGACGACCGCCCCGACCGGAACCTCGCCCCCGGCCGCGGCTTGGCGCGCCAGCCGCAATGCCTCGCGCATGCATTGCTCATCCAGACCGCACTCGCCGGAGCCCACTAGCTTATAATAGGCACGAAATATGCCTGAACTGGAGATTCACCACGAAAGCGCGCACGCTATCGATGCCACCGGCCAGAGCGTGGGCGTGCTGGCGGCGGTTCTAGCCGTGCTGCTGGCGATCGTCACCATTGCCTCACATCGCACGCACACCGCGGCGATTATCCACAAAGCGAACGCCAATGACGCCTGGTCGTACTATCAATCCACGCGCGTCAAATATCACAACCTGGAGCTGGGCGAAAACCTGCTGGCGGTGATGGGCACGCAAAACCAAGCCTCCGACAAAATGCTGGCCGACTACGCCGTCCAGAAGAGCAAATACGAAAAGCAGCAGAAGGAGATCTCCGAGGAGGCCAGGAGGGCCGGGGATGAAGCTGAGCGGGACGAACGCCGCGCCCTGCATTACGATCTCGGCGAGGGGTTTCTGGAAATCGCCTTGGTCTTGAGCTCGCTTTTCTTCATTTCACGCAAGAAAATGTTCCCGGTGATGGGCGGGCTTTCCGGCATTGCCGGAGTCGCGATCGCGGCCACCGCGCTAATGATCTGATTCGCGGGCTCTTCCCGCCTGAACGCGGCCAAAAGGCCAGATCTAATGCCGAAAATGACGCACGCCGGTAAAGACCATGGCGGTTCCTAACCGGTCCGCTGCTGCGATCACTTCTGCATCCTTGACCGACCCTCCGGGCTGAATGAAGGCGGTGGCCCCATGCTTCGCCGCCTCCTCGACCCCGTCGGGAAAGGGGAAGAAGGCGTCGGAAGCGACGACCGTGCCGGCGAGCGGCAGCACCGCTTTCATGGCAGCGATCTTGACCGAATCGACGCGGCTCATCTGTCCGGCGCCCACACCCACCGTCTGGCCGGGCAGCGCGAACACGATGGCGTTGGACTTGACGTGCTTTGCCACCTTCCACCCGAATTCCATGGCGGACCATTCTCGCTCGGTGGGCGCACGCCTGGTTTTTACAACCGTGGCCGCGCGGTCCAGCTTGGCCTGATCTGAAGTCTGAACGAGAAAGCCCCCGGTTATCGACTTCACCACCAGCGGGTCCCCGCCCGGGGCCACACTGAGCAGCCGCAGCTGTTTTTTGACGCCCAGGACCTCACGCGCTGCGGGCGAGTACCCGGGCGCGGCGATGGCTTCGACGAACGTCTGAGCCACCCGGCGCGCCGTCTCTTCATCGAGCTCCCGGTTGAATCCGAGCACCCCGCCGTAGGCCGAGATCGGGTCGCATTCCCGGGCTGCGCGGTACGCTTCGGCCAGCGAAGCGTGCTCGGCGCAGCCACACGGGTTGGTGTGCTTGATGATGGCGGCTGCCGGCTGCTCAAACTCGCGGGCCAACTGCCAGGCCGCGTCGAGATCCACCAGGTTGTTGTAGGAAAGCTCCTTTCCTTGCAACTGCTCCGCGCCGGCGATGCCGCAACCGCGCCGGCCGTAAAGCGCGGCGGATTGATGAGGATTCTCGCCATAGCGCAGATCCATCATCTTCGGGGCACGCATACTCAGATCGACCGGAAGGCCTGCTGGTTGGTCCACTTGTTCCAGCCGGGCGCTGATCGCGGCGTCATAGTCGGCAGTCGTGCGGAAGGCTTTCTTGGCCAGCCGCCATTTCGTCTGACGGGACAATGCGCCCCCTCCCGCGCGCAGTTCCTCCAGAACGGACGCATAATCCTCGGGTGACACCACGACAGCCACATCCTGGTAATTCTTAGCCGCTGCGCGGATCATGGTGGGGCCGCCGATGTCGATGTTCTCGATGAGCTCTCCGAGGCTGGCGCCGCGGTTGGCGGCGACCTCTTCGAACCGGTATAGATTGACCACCACCATGTCGATGGGCGGAATAGCGTGTTCCCTCAGGGCGCGCATGTGCTCCTCCCGGCTGCGGATGGCCAAAATGCCGCCCGCCACCTTCGGGTGCAGGGTCTTGACGCGGCCATCCAGCATCTCCGGAAACGCCGTCACTTCCGACACCTCCCTCACCGGCACTCCGCCCTCGCGGATTAGGCTGGCGGTGCCGCCGGTCGAGATCAGTTCCGCTCCCATCCCGTTCAAAGCACGGGCGAAATCGACGATGCCGGTCTTATCGGTGACGCTGAGGAGAACCCGCTCGATTTTCGTCATCTATCCGAAAGATAGCAGACCGCCGGCGGCCGTTTAAAGGCTCGTCTTCGAAGCGTTTCAGCTTTGGGCTAAATCAGTGTATGGAGTCTGAAAATACGATAAAATGGATGTATGCGGCGGATCCAGTGGAGCTCGGAGAATGAGGTTTTTATCGCCCAAATCGATGCGGAGCATCGGGATCTGTTTCAGCTTGCTGAAGGATTCGAGCGGGCGGTGACACAACACGCGCCGCCGCTCGCAATTCGGGAACACCTAAGTGCCTTTGCCGCTCATGTGGCGGAACATTTCTCACACGAAGAATGGCTCATGCAATCCGTCGAGTATCCATCCTATGGCTGGCACAAGCAGCAGCATGAGACCGTACGGCGGCGCCTGAAGCTGTTGGGTCCCCTCATCGAGAGCGGAGACAGCGAGGCGACCAGTCTGTTTTTGGAATTCCTGGCCAACTGGTTGAACGACCACACCAGCGTCACCGACCGGATGATGGCCGCCTACGTAAGAAATTACGAGCGGGCCCACGCCACCAACGCCTTTGAACGATGGGGTGCTCCGGCTCGCCCTCTCCCGTCCCCAGCCAACGTTCATGCGACGGTTGCCGAAACTCTCGAGACCGGACCGTTTCCGAAGACGATCCGCTTTTGCAGGATCTGCAACCGCGAGACCACTCATGAAATCAAGGCGCGGGGCCTGGTGTGCCAGAAGTGCGTGGAACGGTCGGTAAGCGCCGATCTCGACCGCGATTAGCATTAGCGGGCGCTGAGGGTCACCCGAAACAACTCCCGCGGGTCGACGGCCCGGACGAGCGAATAGCCGGTGGGGCCGAAGAGTGGCTCGAATACGCCCCGAACCACGGGCGCAAGAGTGTACCAGGTGGCTTCGGTGTTGGGTGCGAGGGCGCGATCGTTGACCGACACCTCCCACGCTTTGCGATCGAAGCGGAGTTTTCCCGAGAACTCCGGCTCCTGCTCGAGGAAGCCGGCCGCGGTATCGGCGGCTGCGACCGCCTGCCGGAGACGATCCTCGACCGAGCCGTTCAGCGGAGCGCGGCGGTTGTACACTAACCCGAGCTTGCCCTTCGCCTGGTCGAGCCCATAGATCGCCTCATGACACACCAGGATCACACCGGGTCCGGAGGGGACATGCTCGTAATCCGACACGTCAATCATCAGCTCGGGCAGCCGCCTGTGCTGGATCCACCGGTGAAAGACGGCAATGGCGTCGCCGAGATGAGGGCGGCTGTCGGCGGTGGCGAAGAGTTTGACGCGGAAATGCTGAATGTCCATTCGTGAGCCGTGGCGGCTAGGCCGCCACCACCTTCTGCGCGCTCAGGCGGCCATAGCAGGCGTGCGAAGCTTCAATGAACAGTTGTGCTTCTTCGATCAGCCGGTGCGCCTGCTCGGCGTCAGAGGTGCGGCTGCGCCGTTCGTGGGCCGCAAAATAATACTGCGCGAATTTCCCGCCCGTGAACGGATCAAAGAAATACTCGGTGTCGTAGAAAGCGTGCTTGAACGCAGCCAAAATGCCGTCCGGGGTTGAATCGTGCGGGATCAGGCGCCAGGCCAGCAGAGCCAGGGCCGCGTTGCGCATCGATTCATAGGCGACGCGCGTCGCTTTACCGACCTCGCCCGCTTCCAGGGCCAACTGGGCTTCAAAGGCCTCGCGCTCGCACGCGGCGAGCTGAAACTCGATGGGAGTGACCACCTCGCCAGCGCACTCGCCGATGCCGATGTCGCCAATCGTGTATTCGCGCGCATCCGACCAGTCGACGTAGTAACCACGATCCACATCGTGCGGCGGCACGGAGGTGAGGTCGTCGATCATGGCTTTGAGCGCCGCCTTACCGACGCGCTTAGCGTAGTCGTGGAACGTTTCCCCGCCCTGGCGCTCGGTGAGATACCGCGAAGTAATTCGGTCCACGGTCTCCGGGATCCGCCTGGAAGGCACAGCGCCGATCGCCAGGCCGTATGAGCCGGCGTTTTCTTCCCATTTGCCGCCCAGCACCAGTTGGAAATGCGGCACGGTGTAGCCGTTCTTGTTGCGGCTCACTCCATAAAATCCTAGGTCCGCCACGTGATGCTGGCCGCAGGAATTGAAACAGCCGCTGATCTTGATGTGCAGGCCCCGAATGGCTTCGTCTAGCTCGTAGCCCTTCCCCAGCAGTCGGGCGCGGAGCTCGGCGGCCAGCCCGCGCGACGAGGAGATACCCAGCTTGCAGGTGTCGGTCCCGGGGCAGGCCACGACGTCAACGATCGTGCCGGCTCCCGGCTGCGCCAGCTCGGCGGCTTTCAGCTCCTCGTAAAGCGAGGGCAGCTCCGCCGCGCTGACCCACCGCAGCACGAGGTTCTGCTCGACCGTGGACCGGATCGTTTCCTTTGTGTACTTCCGCGCCAGGTCGGCCAGCGCACGGAGCTGATCGGCCGTGATGTCGCCGAGCGGCAGAGTCACCGTCACCGTGACGTAGCCGGACTGCTTCTGCTCGTAAACATTGCTCTTGCGCCAGCGCTCGAACTCGACATCGAGCGCGCCCGAGATCTCGAGCAGCGCTCCTGGTCTGCGAGCCTCTTCCCGGTACGCCGGCACCTCTGTTAAATATTCGGTCCAGCGCGGTTCCGCCTTGAGCGTGCTGCGCTCTAGAGCGACCAGGCGTCGAAACTCTTCCAACCCGATCTTCTGAATGACAAACTTCAGGCGGGCGGTGTTGCGATTCTTCTTCTCACCCAGCCGCGCGAACACGCGGCAAATGGCCTGCGCCATGGGCAATAGCTCTTCGTCGGGAACAAAATCGGCCATCAGCTTGGCCTGCTGCGGCACCGTGCCCAGACCGCCGCCAACATAAAAGGCGAAGCCACGTTTGCCGTCGCGCACCGTCGCCACCGCGCCGATATCGTGGATGTGCGCGAGCGCACAAGCTTCCTCGGCGCAACCGGAAAACGAAATCTTGAATTTGCGGCCAAACTCCTGCGTATCGGGGTGGCCTAGCAGGTGCCACGCCAGTGCCTTGGCGTACGGGGTTACGTCGAAGGCCTCGGTACGGCACACTCCAGCAAGCGGGCAGCCCGTGACGTTACGCAGGGTGTTGCCGCAGGCCTCGCGCGTGGTAATGCCCGCCGACGCCAGGCGGCGCATAAGCGCAGGCGTATCCTCGATGTGGACAAAGTGCAGTTGGAAGTCCTGGCGCGTCGTGATGTGCGCGATGCCGTCGGAGTATTCTTCCGACAGAGCGGCCAGCATTTCGAGCTGCCCTGCGTTCAGCCCGCCATAGGGGATTTTGATGCGCTGCATCCCGGGCGCATCCCACATCGTGCCCGGCCCTTTGGTGTTGTCACTCGGATAATCGAGCGTCTGAGTTTCCTTACCGTCGTGCCGCTGGCCATTGTCGTAGCGCTGCCCGTAACAGCCCCGGCGGAGTCGCGTTTCGGCGAAGACCTTGTCGTCGATCTTGCCCTGCTTCTTGAGCAGGACTTCGCTTTCGAACTTGTCGATCTCGGCGCCCAGGGGCTGCGGCAAGCGGCCCTGGAGACACTCCTTCCAGAGTCCACCGCTGGTCTTCATATACCCCAAACTATATCGGAATTATGGGGTATATGCAAGACCTCTATTTCGACTTGCTCAGATTCTTGAAATAATCCGCCACGGCTTTGTCGTAGCCCGGAGGAATGTAGGCGTTGCCGCCGCTGCGGACGCTGCCGCCGTTGGCCTCCTCGACCTTGCGGCGCAGCTCCATTTCCACCTGCTGGATATCGCCCAGCATGGCCGCCTGGATGCGACTAGCCAGCTCCGGATCATTGGCGTAAGTCCAGGGATTGAGCCGCTGCATTTCCTTGATGAGTTCCTGGAGATCGCGCGCGGTAGTCTGGTCATTTTGCATCTGCCGTTCCAGCGCTTGGAGTTGCTGCAGGGTCATCTGGTAGTTGTCCTGGAAATCGCGCGGGTTGATCACTCCCTGCCCGGAGAGGTTGGGATTGTTGTACCAGAAGGCGCCATTGGGTCCCCAGACGTCGGGGCCGCCGTTACCCAAATTCGGCCCTCCGGGTTGGTTGCGGCTCAGCGTTCCGGGCTGCCAATTCTGTCCCCGCTGATTCCCAGGGCCACCGGCGCTGCCCTGCTGACCCTGCTGACCCTGTTGTCCGGGCTGCTGCCCCGGCTGCTGGCCACCCTGACCCTGCTGGCCGCCGGGCTGCCCCTGTTGTTGGCCAGACTGCTGACCAGGCTGATTCCCCGGTTGCCGGCTGAGTTGCTGGCCGGGCTGATGGCCGGCTTGGCCCTGGCCGCGCTGGGAGAGCTGTTCCATTTGCTGGCGGAGCTTCTCGACCCGTGCCAGCGCCTGCTCGAGAGCCTTGTCGTCCTGGCCGCCTTTGGCGTCTTTGCCGTTCTCGCCGGCGGTCATGGCCTGCTGCACGTCCTTAAGGCGGTCGCGCAGGTTGTTCATCCCCTGGGTGATCCCGGGTTCGGACATGACCGCATACTCAGGGTAGCCCCGTCGAATATAGTCGGAGTTCCGCTGCATGTCTCTAGGCAACTCCTGCTGCTGCATTTCGCCGAGGGCGTCCCGCAGCTTGGTGGAGGCCTTGTGCTGGGTCGAGGCTAGGTCCCGGATGGCGCTCTGCATCTGCTGCTCGAGCCGCCGGAGGTCCTCGATCTCCTTCTGGCGGTCGTTGGTGAGCTGCTGGACCTGCGGTTGGCTGGGGCGGTTCTGCGGGTTGCCGAACGCGCGGCGCACCTGGCCTTCAAACTCCTGCTGCCGGCGCGCGAGGTCTTCGCCTTGGTGAACAAGGTTGTCGACCTGGTTGGAGGACTGCTGGCCAACCATCCCCGAGAGCAGCCTCTGTGCTTCTTTGAGAGCATCGGCGGCCCGCTTCGCGTCGGCGTCGCTCTGCGGCGTTCCGGCTTGCTGCGAGGAAGCGGCTTGGCGCATATTCTGCACCGCCTGCTGCAGCCGCTCGAGCGTCTGCCGCAGCTGTTGGGACTCCTGGCCACCCATCCGGCCTTGCTGATTCTGTTGGCCTTGCTGGCCGCCGCTCTGGCCGCTTTGCCCGGACTGACCTTGCTGACCCTGCTGACCTTGCTGCCCCTGCTGGCCTTGCTGACCCTGTTGCCGGCTCTGCTGATCGCGGGTCATCTGCTCCAGCTGCCGTTGTAGCTCCTCGGCTTCGCGCCGTAGCATCTCCTGCTGGAAGCGCTGCTGGGACACCTGCTGATTGCGGCGCGCCTGATCGGCGAGTTCCTGCTGGCGACGGGCCAGCTCCTGGAGCTTCTGCAGCAGGTCATCCACCTGTTGCTGCCGGTGGTCGGCGGGCTGACCGCTGTTCGCGCTCTCGTACTGGTTCTTCTCGGTGTCGAGCTCAAGGTCAAACAGCCCTTCGAGATCGCGGGCTCCGCCCTGCATCCCCCCGCCACCGCCGCCTCCGCGGTTGCCAAAGGCGACCTGAATGTCGCGGCGCGTCGCTTCCGCGCGCAACAGGTACTGCAACGCCTGCTGTTCCGGGCCCAGCGCGTCCTTCCAATTGGCGCTTTTGAGTTTTTCCGATGCCGGTCCCATGGCCGCCACAGCCTGCTCCATGTCGCTCACGAAGCTCTTGAAGGAATCGCCGGCTTCCGACAGCTGGCGGCTCTTCATGCGGTCGGCGAGGGACTTGGCCTGATCGCGAAGCTTGGCCTGGACCTGGGACAGAAAGTTCGCATTCTCCTGCTGCGTTCCGGTCGCACCTGAGCCCTTCAGCTCGTTGAAGGTGGCCGTGATGATCTGCTTCTGGCGCTCGGAAATTTCGTTCTGATCCTGCGGGCCGCCGCCCCCTTGCCCACCACCCATCTGCTGTGACTGAGAGTAGTTGCGCTCAAACGGCTGCACTTCGACGAAAAAGATGTCTGTGTTCGTCGCCGTCCGCGCATCCTTGGCGACGGCGTACAGGCTGACCACATCACCGGGCACCACCTTGAAGTCTTCAAGCGAGAGCGTCGTGGAGCCGGAGGAATCTTTGGCCCCTTTGGCCGCGAGCAGAGAGATATTCTTCTCCTCCCCGCCGTTCACCGAATAATGAAGCTCGACGTCCTTCAGCCCAAAGTCGTCCTTAGCCTCCACGGCGACGCTGACTTCTTCGATCGGAGAGGCGCGGAAATCGCGGCCTGGACGCGTGATTTTCACTTCCGGCGGGCGGTCTTTCTGGGCTTCGATGAAGTAGTCCTCGGTCAACCGGACGTCTTCGTTGTTTTCGATGGCGGCGATGTGATACAAGCCGTCCTTCTGAATCGGCACTCTCGCGGTAACCGTGTTGTTCGGGCCGGCGCGCAGATCGAGCTTCGAGCCGTTATCGAGCAGGATCGCCCCGGAGTGCAGCGGGCGGTCAGTGGTGATCTGGAGATCGGCCGTGGTGCCCTCCACGGCGCGCAAATCGCCGCCGGGATTTTCCACCGTATCCTTCATGCCCGTCCACGCCGGATAGTGGTAGATGACCTGGATGTTTTTGACGGTGGGTAAGTCGATGACGTTCAGCTTGTAAGTCTTCGAGCGCACACCGCCGGCTTCCACATAATACTCTAGCGATTCCGGCACACCGGCGATGAAGAACTGATAGGAGGAACCACTGGCCTCGGTGCGCATGTCGGCCTGGTCCCACTTGAACGCGCTCAGCGATTTGCCAAAGAACCGGACGCTCGGGGCGGTGAAGCCGCGCAGGCGGGCGCTGATCAACACGGAAGCGTTTTTCCGCACCGTCTTGTTGCCCGGGTCCACCTGGACCTCGTAAAACGGCCTGAATTCACTCTTCGGCATTCCGGCCCACAGCAGGTGTGTTCCGTAGCCCCAGAAGCCCGGACCGGACGTGGCCAGCCACAGCAGGAGGGCCACTGCCGCCGCGGCTGCCGAAGAAAAGCCAGCCATTCGAGCGGTCTTGGCCACTTCCTTGGGTTCGGCTTGCTCGGCCACCGAAAGCGTGTCGGCGGCCAGCAAGGCAAGGAACGGATCGCCGGGCTGTTGCTCCATACGTTCGCTGAAGGTCAGCAACCGCTCCTCAAACTGTGGATACTGGCTTTCAGTATGGCGGGCGGCACGCCGGCGATTGAGGCGGATGACCGGCAGGATCAAGGCGGCCGCGATGGCAAAGGCCAGTCCCAGAAACAGCAGCACACGGGCGCTGAGCACGCTGGGGTCGGAGAAAGAGAAATGGTTAGCCAACAACACGGCACCCGCCGTGAAGACCAGAGCCGAGGCTGCCGTAATCGCGAACCCGCGCGTGACGGCCACCCAGCGCAGCCGCCGCTCGACGGCGCTCAAATAATCCGACAAGCGATCCAAGTGTTTCATGCCGCCTCTTTATCTACCGATAAATACCGGTTGCCGAGCAATGATTCCGCCACCGCCAGCGCCACCACCGCCAGCATCACATACCACCAGACCGAAAGCGGTCTTTGATCGCCCTCCGCGGAAGCGGCTGCGCCTCCGGACCCCTCGGCTGTATTCTGCCACAAAGCGAGGGTGTCGGGGGAAGCCGGGGTCAGATCGGATTCGTGCCGATCCGCATTCACCGCCACGAGTTCGTTGGGTGCGTTCGGACGGCGGATTTCATAAAACCCCGCCATCGTAAATTGTATATTCTCGGCGTTGGTGGCCTCGCCGAGAGAAAGCGCGCGCTGGCCCTTGGGGTCGACCACATCCACCGCCACGCCTTTCTGCTTGGAGTCCCGCAATTCGGCAAAAGTTCCCACCGCAACACTCGGCGGACCTTGATTGAGATGTCCCAGGTAGCGCGCCGTCTGTTCGATAAACGGCACAAAGGAATTGTGCTTGGGGAAATCGTTGGCGATGTTGTCGAGCGTCGAGGTGAATACCAGCACGTGTCCTTCGCCGATCTGCTGGTCGACCAGCAGCGGAGTCCCGTCGGAGAGTCGCGCCGCCACGTGCGTGCTCGGCGGCAGCGCCAGCCGGATCGCCTGGTAGAACTTCACGTCGTCCCAGCGGTTGTCCTCGAGGATGGAAGGGTGCGATGGATCAAGCGAAGTCGCAGTCTGAAACTGCGCGCCTTCGCGTCCCGAGTAGATGGCCGACTCCACCTTCACATCGGAAACCGGCACACGCGCACGGGCAACCGCCTGGCGGCCCAGGGAAATCAGCACCGACCCACCGCCGCGCACGTACTCGCGCAACTGGTTCTCAAACGCCGGCGCGAGCGACCCGACGTCGGAAAGCACGACGAAGGCGTACTTGGAGGGGGCGAGGTTGGTCGTTTGATCCGCCGTCGCCGCATCGATGGCGAACGCCGATTGGCCGGAAGCCTCCAGCGCGGCCCTAAAGTAGAGAAGCCCCTCGCCGCTATTGGCCTCGTGCACAAACAGCGCGTGGCGCGGCTCCACTCGTTCCACCGAGAAAAAGAACGCATCGTCGTTCGGCAGC
>JAGWQP010000217.1 GCA_028876805.1 Acidobacteriota bacterium
AGTTGACATCGTCATCGGCGGGCGCCACCGATTCCACTTCGAGGCCAGCCTCGAGAATCACTTGATTCAGCAGCAAGTAGAAGCGGTCGGCCTCGGTGGTGCGCAGCCAAATGCCTTTACCATCGGGGTGAATCTTGGCCTCCACCACGTGGTCCTCGAGAAACAGGCGCGCGGCCAGCGCGTTCGGTTGGTCGCAGCGGATTAGGATCTGTATCGGTTGGTCTTTGACTTCGCTGCGCACGCCCTGGATCTGGCCTTCGGCGACCACGTAGCCGTGGCTGAGCAGGATCACCTGGTCGGAGATGCGGTCCACTTCGTGCAGGATGTGGCTTGAAACGATAACGTGACGTCCCTTCGCACCCCACTCCTGAAACAGGGCGATGGTTTCGGCGCGCGCCATAGGGTCGAGACCGTTCAGCGGCTCATCGAGCACCACCACCTGGGGATCATGTGCGATGGCTTGAGCCAGCTTGATGCGCTGACGCATGCCCTTGCTGTATGCGGCCACCGGACGCTCGGCGGCGTCGCTCATGTTCACGATTTCGAGAGCCGCCGCGGTGCGCTGTTCGCACTCCGCGTCACTCATTCCGCGAATGCGCAAAAACGAATGAAGGAACTGATAGCCGGTGAGGCCCCTGGGAAAAGCGTCGAATTGCGTGCAATAACCGACCATGCGGCAGAGTCGTTGGGGATCATCCGGCGGCACGCCCCGCACACGGATCTCGCCGCGCGTGGGGCGGATCAGCCCGGTCATTAGGTTTAGCAGCGTGGTCTTGCCCGATCCGTTGGGGCCGACCAGGCTGGTGATGCCCGAGGGAATCGCCAGGTTCACGCGGTTGATGCCGAGAACTTCGCCGTAAAAGCGCGAGACCTCGTTGAACGTGATGAGCCCGATGCTCACAGCACCTCCCATGGCATAGGCTTCCGGCTGGTACACCGCGCGAAGCGCGGCGGTGTCGCGAGTAGCGAGGGCCCATCGCAGCCGACACAAAGTGGAAGCCTGGTGCCACCGGTTTTCATCGCACCACCTCCACGCCGCGAATCTTGCGCGCCAGCATCGCGAGCGAGGCCAGGGCGAGCAGCAGCAGGACCGCCGAGCAGCACCAGACGGGGATCTCCCGGCCCGGCGCCACGCGGAAAAACACCGCGCCGGTGTTGGTTGGGTCGTCGCCCTCGAACAGAGCGACCCACACCGAGCCCACCAGGTTGCTGATATTGAGCAGATAGCCCCACTTGGTGTCCTCGACAGCGTTGATGGCGCCGCCGAAGCCGGAGGCCACGAAGAAGATGCCGAACAGTAGCGCTCCCGCGGCTGGTTTCCATTTGACCCACGCCGAAAGCGCCAGCGCGAGCAGCGCAATCACCAGAATCCAGATCCAGGCCCCGAAAAATAGGCCCGAGATGATGCGGCCATGATCGGTCACCCAGCTCCAACCCTCCAGATACGCCTGGAGGCCGAACAGCAGCAGGCCGGGTACCCAAGTCATGAGCGAAAGCAGCATGAGCAACACTGACAGCTTTCCCAGCACATATTCAGCACGTGAAAACGGCCGCGCCAGGTAGAGCGAAAGCGCGTTGTTCGAAAGGTCCGGAGAGATCTGTCCGGGGCCGATGAATGCGGCCAGAAAAAGGCCCAGCATGCTCTGCCAGCCGAGAACCGTCATAAAAAATCCCGAATCGATGGTGATCAATCGCGTGGCGCCTTCCAGGTTGAGCAGCTTAAGCGCGCTCGCGTTGTGTTCCACCCACAGTATGAGCGCTGCGATCACGGGATAGAGAAAACTCGCCAGATAAAAGATGGTGAGGAAGCGCGAGCGGCGCAGATCCTCGAAGGCGTAGCGGCGGATGACTAGGAAGCGTGACCAGGAAGGCGTCAGCGGGCCGTCGTAGGGCCGGTAGGTCTTCTTATAGACGGCCATCGGCGGCCTCCATGGCTTTGAGAAAAATGTCCTCGAGCGAATCGCGCTTGTGATTCATGCGCCGGATCTGGATCTGCTGTTGTGCGGCCAATTCGTAGAGACGGCGAATCTCTAGGCCTTCAGGCATAACCAGTTTGAGGCGCCCCTGCGCGCCCTGGGCGGTCTCACAGCCAAGCCTCTCGAGGGCTTCCAGAAAACAGCCGTTGGAGGCGCCGCGCGTTTCCAGCTCCAGAAAGCGGCGGTTCGACCGACGTTCCTCTTCCAGGTCGCAGTGCGCGGCGATGTTGCCATCTTTCAGAATGAGCACCTGGTCGCAGCAATCCTCGACGTCGCGCAGCAGGTGCGAGGAGAGAATCAGACGGAGGTCACCTCGGTCACGGATCTCCTGGATGAGTTGGATCATGCGCCCGCGCGCCGGCGGATCGAGCCCGTTGGTCGGCTCGTCGAGGAACAGCAGCTTGGGGCCGTGCGCAATCGCCTGCGCCAGCTTCGCCGACTGCTTCATCCCGAGCGAATAGGTTCCCAGCGCGCGGTAGCGCACCTCGCCCAAGCCTACGTAGAAGAAGGCCTCGTGCGCCCGCTCCAAAGCCTGCTCGGCAGGCAGGCCGGCCAGCTCTGCCATCAAGCGCACGAAGCGGACGCCGCTCATCGAGGCAATGAATGCGTCGTTCTCCGGCATGTAGCCGATCCACCCGCGCACCTCGCGCGCATGCGTTCGAATGTCGCGCCCAAACACGCGGGCGGTGCCGCCCGAGGGCCTGTGAAACCCTAGGAGCGTGTTGAGGAGCGTCGACTTGCCGGCGCCGTTCGGCCCGAGCAGGCCGATCGACCGGCCAGTCAGCGAAGCGTTCAGCTTCTTCAGGATCGGCCGTCCGCCGAAGCGGACTTCGAGCCCGTCCAGTTCAATGACCGGGTCCATTACTCATCGAGACGAAGAATGTGCGCGGCTTGTTCCCACGAATTGTCCGAGGTCTAGGCCGCTGGCCGCCAAACCGAACACTCCTCCGCTCAGGAAGTTGTTGAGGCTCATGCTGGGTACCTCCCCGCTATTAGCTAGCGTAATCCGATCTGGCTCGCCGTAGGCGGCGATTAAGAACGGCTTCAGGTTGCTCAGGTTGGGGAGCGGGGTGTGGGGCGGGCCATCCCGCGGCTCGAGCGCGCCAAGCAGGCCGGCCAGCGGAGCCAGCGTGGTTCCGAGGTTCTGGTACACCACAGCCGAGAAGTTCGCGTAGTGATCGCGCGGAACGAGCGCCGTGAAGGCCGGGGCGCGCGCAATGCCGCCACCACTGGTCTTGGCTTCGAGCGCGCGCAAGACCTGGGCGCGCGTCGGAGCGGCGATCAGGTAGCCGTTGACAAACGTATAGTGGGCTTCGGTGAGCGGGTTGGGGTCGCCTGCGGCGAGCAGATAATAGGTGCGGCCGTCAGCAGTCTCCTGGCCGGTGCGCAACGGCTTGCCGCCGTGCGAGGGTGCCTCGAGGTTGTATTGTGCGACGCCTTGTTC
>JAGWQP010000218.1 GCA_028876805.1 Acidobacteriota bacterium
CAGAAGCGTGGATCCGTTGCTGAGCCGCGCGTGCATAATTCGGTCTTGAGCTTCTTTGGGGGCATTGCGCGACATCTGGCCGAAGGTCGTGAGCTCGAGTTCGGCGCCCAGACACTTCTCGTAGAATTACTAGCCTGGCGGCAGTTGCCATCGAAGTTCAAATACGCGTTGACTTGTTTCATGATTCGCTTTCCTCCAGGGAATTCTCACTTACCCGCCGGCGATGGCGCCGATGATTAGCAGTGGCTCGGCACCGTTTGCGACCGCATCGGCAAGCGGGGTGTCGGGTGAGTCGAGCGACAGATCTTGCTCGCAGGCGAAAAATCGTACGTACGGCCGGCGTTCGAGCGTGATGTGATCGCGAAGGGTACCGCGCAGCACCGGATAGCGGGCCTCGAGCGCGTCAAGCACCGAGCGCAGCGTCGCCCGGCCGTCGACTTCCACGGTGACTTCGCTGGCCACGCGCGCCAGCGTCCGCAGATGGGCCGGCAGCCACACGCGGATCATGACAGCGTCTGAACCTCGACGGAAAGCACGGCGGGAAGATGCTGCGCAATCGCCGCCCAACTGTCTCCCGCGTCACGGGAGGCGTAGACCTGCCCGCCCGTGGTTCCGAAATACACGCCGCATTTGTCGAGCGAGTCGATCGCCATCGCGTCCCGCAAAACATTCACGTAGCAATCGCTCTGCGGCAGGCCTTTGGCGAGCGGCTCCCACTCGTTTCCGCCCGTCCGGCTGCGGTACACCCGCAGCTTTCCCTCGGGAGGAAAGTGCTGTGAGTCGCTCTTGATCGGGACGACGTAGATCGTCTCCGGCTCGTGCGCATGAACGTCGATCACGAACCCGAAGGCCTTTAGGTCAAACTTCTTAGTCGTTCCGTCTTTCTGCGGATAACCAACCTGCTCGCCCGGCAGGTTCCCGCTCACGTTCCGCCACGAGTCGCCGCTGTCGTCGGTGCGCAGAACGTCCCAGTGCTTCTGCATGAACAGAACGTTCGGGCGCGATCGGTGCATGGCGATGCGGTGGACGCAGTGGCCAACTTCGGCATCAGGGTCGGGGATGTATTGGGAGTACAGACCACGGTTGATGGGTTTCCAGCTCGTGCCGCCGTCGTCGGTGCGAAACGCGCCCGCCGCCGAGATGGCGATGTAAATCCGTTTGGGATTGGTCGGGTCCAGCAGAATCGTATGTAAGCCCAGGCCGCCGGCCCCGGGTTGCCAGCAGGAGCCCGAGCCGTGGTTGCGCAAGCCGGGGAGTTCCTGCCAATTCTGCCCGCCGTCGGTAGTGCGGAACAGGGCCGCGTCCTCCACCCCGGCGTACACCGTATCCGGATCGGCGAGCGATGGCTCGAGATGCCAGACTCGTTTGAACTCCCAGGGGTGCGGTGTGCCGTCGTACCACTTGTGCGTGCCGGGCGTGCCGTCGTAGGCGAACTTGTTCCCCACCGGTTCCCAGGTTTTGCCGCCGTCGCTCGAACGCTGGATCAACTGCCCAAACCAGCCGCTGGTCTGCGAGGCATACAACCGATTCGGATCCGCCGGCGATCCCTTCATGTGGTAGACTTCCCAGCCTGCAAAATGGGGGCCGCCGATTTCCCACTTTTCACGCTTGCCATCCGACTCCAGCACAAACGCACCTTTGTGAGTGCCAACCAGTACCCGTACTCTGCTCATCCTTCACTCCTTCTGAGTTTTGGTCCATGAGTATGACGATCCGGCGAGCCCGGAATCGACACCGCCGGAGGAAATTTTGGCAGCAGCGGAGTCGTATCCCGCGCTTGCCACCTGCGCCGGGCTTCCGCCAGCACCTGTTCGCGATGGTTTTCCATGTTGTCGATGAGAACGCAAGGCGCGGCGGTCTCCTCGTGCCGCGCCCCCCAAATCAGCAGATCCAGCAGCACCGGCGCCAGATCGATCCCTTTCTCGGTCAGCCGGTAATTCACCCTTCGCGCATCCGTCTCCCCAGCCTCCGCGGTGATGATTCCGGATGCTTCAAGCCTGCGCAAGCGGTTCGCCAGGATGTTCGTGGCGATCCCTTCGCCCGACTCCTGAAACTCCTTGAATGTCCGGAATCCGCGAACCATCAGGTCGCGGACGACGAGCAGCGACCAGCGATCCCCCAGCCTCTCGAGCGAGATACTCACCGGGCAACCGGACCGGCGGTTCGATTTTCCCACGCAGGTTCGATGCTAGCGGTGACACTTGCAAAGTGCAAGTAAGATTTGGCGGCCGCAGGTGCATAGCGTGCGGTTTCTTACGAAAGCTTGCTATTCTAGCAAGTGCCCCATGCGGTCGCGCTTGGTCTCGAGGTAGGCCTTGCGCGTGTCAACCACGTCAGCCAGGCAGGGCACCCGTTCGGTAACCTGGACGCCAGCCCGCTCGACCGCCTCGACCTTCTCGGGATTGTTGGAAAGCAAGCGAATCTGTCTCAAGCCGAAATATTGGAGGATGGCCCCCGGCAGCTGGTAGTTGCGCAGGTCAGAACCAAAGCCCAGCCGCTCGTTGGCTTCTACTGTGTCGGCGCCCTGGTCTTGCAGTTCGTAGGCGCGCAGCTTGTTGAGCAGGCCGATGCCACGCCCTTCCTGGTGCTCGTAGATTAGCAGACCGCGCCCTTCGCCGGCGACACGGGTAAGCGCGATTTCGAGTTGCGCGCGGCAATCGCAGCGGAGGCTATGAAACACGTCACCGGTCAGGCACTGGGAGTGGATGCGGACCAGCGGAGGGCCGCCGGAGGCGAGGTCGCCCATCTTCAGCACCACCGCCTCTTCGGCGCGGTCTCCCCATTTGCCTTCGAATCCGTAGATCCGAAAGGCACCAAATTGCGACGGAAAATCGGCTTCGGCCACCTTGTGCAGGCGAGGCTTTGGGGATTTCTTCATAAGCCGTGCTTGGGAACCTGTAATTCCTTCCATTATAATGGCTTCCGGTGCCGATGCCGGATTTAAACCAGTTCCTCGTTTCGCTGTTGGTCCGGTTGGGCATCATGGCGGCCATCGCCAGCGTGCTTGCCCGCACGAGCCGGTTCAAGTCGATGCTGATGCTCGAAAGCCGCACGCTTAACCAACGGCTGGCGCTCTCGTTTTGGCTCTCAAGCGTTTTCGCGGCCAGCGTGGCTACCCGCCAGGGGGGCCGCACCTATCAGGCTGCCGACCTCGGGCTGGAAGGGAGCCTGCTGGCCGGTCTGCTGGGCGGGTATGTGACGGGCCTGCTCTCCGGCGTGCTGATTTCTTTGCCGGCGATGTTTGGGGGCGAGCTCCTGACACTGCCGCTGCTGGCGGGCGTGGGCGTATTGGGCGGCTTGCTGCGGGACCTGGCGCCGGAGCCCGAGGAAGTCTGGCGGTTCTCGCCGTTTTTCGATCTGAGCATCTACCGGTTCTTCACCGAACGGCGGAATCACCGGAAGACCGCGTTTCACATGACCTTGCTGGCGGCTATTTGTACCGCCGAACTCCTGCGGCAAGGCGTGGGGCAGTTTTCGAACACCTTCCGTCCCTTGCTTCCCGGACCTCACCCTCATCCGCTGGCCTACGTGGCGCTGGGCGCGACCACGTTGTTCGCCGTCGCCATTCCGCTGAAGATCTGGAACAGCGCGCGCACCGAGAAAAAACTGGAAGAGCAGGGCCGGCTGCTGGTCGAGGCGCGGCTGGCGGCTCTCACCAGCCAGATCAACCCACATTTCCTATTCAACACGCTCAACTCGGTTTCTTCGCTGATCCGCACCGACCCCAACCAGGCGCGCCTCATGGTGTTCACACTCTCCAAAGTGCTGCGCCGGCTGCTGCGCAAGCACGAAAACTTCAGTGCGCTCCGTGACGAACTCAGCTTCATCGAAGACTATCTCTCGATTGAAGTGGCGCGGTTCGGTGACAAGCTGCGATTCCAAAACGACGCTTCGGAGGATACCCTGGACATGCTCGTGCCGAGTATGCTGTTGCAACCTCTGGTTGAGAATTCGATCAAACACGGGCTCAGCAACAAAGTAGAGGGCGGGACGATCCGGATCCGGACCCACCGCAACGAGTCGAAACTGCACTTGGCGGTGGAGGACGACGGCGTAGGCATTCCGGAGGCCAAACTGGCCACCCTGCTCGAGCACGGGATCGGCGTGAGCAATGTAAACGAACGCTTGAAAGTGCTGTTTGGCAACCAGTACCGAATGTGGATCGACAGCCAGCCGGATAAGGGAACGTGTGTGCAGATTGAAATCCCCGAGTTACAGACCGACCTGGCGGCAGCATCATAAGAGTTTCAACTTCAGGAGGGAAGCCCTTGAACAGACTCGAAGAATCGATTGCCGCATGGCCCGTTGCCGGGCTGCCGGCGACGCTGGCCGACCGCACACGCCGCGTGTATGACCGGATGGCCGCGGTGTATCCCGTCTCCACGCTGCTGTTTCATTCACGCGCGCACCGCTGCGCCCTGGAAGCCTCGGGGATGAGCGACGGCATGCGCGTGCTGGAGGTGGCGACAGGGAGCGGGGAGATGTTCCGCCGCCTGGTTCGTGCCAACCGGGGCGGCGCCACCATCGGCGTCGACCTTTCGCCCAACATGGCGGCCCGCACACAACGCACGGCGCGGCGAAAATATCCGTCGGCACGTACGCACTGCCAGGCGGTGGACGCGCGGCACATGCCTTTCCGCAGCGAGAGCTTCGATGCGATTTTCTGCTGCTATCTTCTCGAGTTACTGTCGACCGAGGACATCTCGACGACGCTCGGCGAATTTCGCCGAATTCTGAAAGACCGGGGCCGCCTGGCGCTGGTCCTCATTGGACAGAACACGGCTCTGTTCAATGCGGTCTACCGGGTGGCCGGCAAGGTGGCCCCGGCGTTTTGGGGCCGCCAGGTGGAGCACCGCGTGCCCGCGTTGGTCAAAACCGTACCCTTTCAAATTGTGGACGACCGCACCGTCCGGCAGACCTTTTACCCCTCGCGTGTGCTGGTGATGCGGAAGTAGGCGGGTGTGCGCATCACCATCTCGAAGGAAAACTACCTCAAGGCGATCGCCGAGGCCGAATCGGAAGGAGAAACTGTCAAACCCATCACGCTGGCTCGGTGGCTGCGGGTGTCGGCGCCTGCGGTGACGATGGCGATCCGGCGACTGAAACGGGACCGGCTGATCCGGCAAGGTCCGGAGGGGCAGCTCACCCTGACCGCGCCCGGGCGCGAAATCGCCAACCGCCTGCTCAACCGCCACCACCTGATCGAGCGCATGCTAACCGAGATTTTTGGCCTGGAGTGGTACAAGGTGCACGATGAAGCCGAACAACTGGAGCACGCCGTGTCCGCCGACTTCGAGGGCAGGCTCGTCGAAAAACTGGGCAGCGGCAATGCATGCCCGCACGGCAACATGGTGGGGATGGATTCACCCCGCGAGCGGCGTCAGCGTGGCCTCAAGCCGCTCGATGAGGCCCACGTCCAAGAATTCCTGGTGGTGGCAAGCGTCTTCGAGCGCGACCGGGACTTGCTCGAATTCCTGGACCGCGCCGGAATCCGCCCCGGGGTGCAGATGGAAGTGCTGGGCATCTCGGCCGAAGTCGATCTGCGAGTGGACCACCGGCGCGTGCAGTTGGAACGTGGCGTGGCTTCGCGAATTTGGGTCAAGCGTGCGTCGGAGCAGACGCCACCACTCGATTGTAGGTCCTAAAATCTTTCAGACCTCGGCAGGTCGGGAATCCACTTCCGCATAGTGGCAATCTCCCAAAAAGCGAAACCAGGTCGTCCACCACCTTGGAAGTGATAGAAAAAAAGGCTAATCTTAAGAAAGGAGCCATCCACGTCCGCGGCCCCAAACGTGCACACCCAGGGAGCGGAGTATCGTCTCGCGAAACGGCGGCCGGTCATGTTTCAGGAACTCAAGTTCCAGTTCTCGACTGCAATCCTCACTATTGTGACGCTGGCTGCCGGTGTGGCTGCTTTCATCAATTTTCAACAGCAGGAGCGGTTCCGGCTGCCCGACGACGGCGTAATTTGGGTGGACCGGCAGGGCGGCGTGGAGGCTCTCTCGGTCCCAGCCGGCAGCGCAGGCAACCGCGCCGGCCTGCGCGACGGCGACCGCATTAAGCTCATCCACGGAGTCCCGATCGAGAAGGCCGTCGATGTGGCCCAGGTGCTGGCGGGTCTGGGTTCCTGGAAAAAGGCCACCTACACTGTCGTGCGCGGCGGCGTCGAGTTCCCGATCAACGTGATCGTCAGCGAGGTACCGCTCGACCACGCCGTGGTCTACCAGTATCTGGTCGGGCTCGCGTACCTGATCATCGGCCTATTCGTCTACTTCCGGCGGGCGAGCGCGCACAAGGCGCGCCATTTCTACATCCTGTGCCTGTCGTCATTCATCTTCTTCTGCTTCCACTACACCGGTAAACTCAATAGTTTCGACGAGGTGATCTACTACGGGAACCTAGCCGCGGGATTGCTGGCACCGGCGGTGTTTGTGCATTTCTGCCTCAGCTTCCCGGAGCCGCGCAAGTGGCTTCAAAGCGGCGCCCACGCGAGCCTGATCTATCTGCCGGCGCTGGTGCTGTTCGTTCTGTATGTGGCATTTGCAGCCGGCGTCCTGACGGTCTCGATTCCCCTGGTCGAGCTGCGGTGGGTGTTGGACCGGGTCTGGGTAGTGCTCTCGACGGTACCGTATGTGATTGGCGGGATCACCCTCAGCCTGGCATACCGGAAGGCCGAGGACCCGATCGTACGCCAGCAGCTCAAATGGCTGCGCAACGGGACTTTCTGCGGCATTCTGCCGTTCGGTGTGTTCTACATTCTGCCGTACGCGTTGGGCGCGATCCCGAACGAGTACCTGAAGATGTCGGTGCTCTCGCTGCCGCTGATTCCGCTGACTCTCGCCTACGCCATCGTGCGCTACCGCCTGATGGACGTAGACATCCTGTTCCGGCGGGGCTACGCTTACACGCTGGCCACGCTCTGCGTGCTGGCGGCATTCTATGCGATCGTGTTTTCGCTCGGTTCGGAGGTCCAGAAGAACTTCAAAGACCTCGGCAATACTGGGCTCATCACGGTGATGTTGATCACCGCCTTCCTATTCCAGCCGATCCGCAACTGGATCCAGGAACGCCTGGACAAGTATTTCTATCGCGATCAGTACGACTACCGCCGCACCCTGGTTGAGTTTGCGCGCGAATTGAGTTCGGAGACCGACCTGGACGCGATGTTAGCTTCGGTAGGGGAGCGCCTGCTGCACACGCTGCCCATCAAGCACCTGGCGTTTTTCCTGGCGCAAGAAGGGCCAGCGGGAACGGCCTTCCAACTCCACAAGGCGATGGGGCCGAACGCGCGTCTGGCGAGTGCCCGCGGCGAGGAGCTGGACCTGAGCTTCCTGGGTTGGAAGCTGCAGGACGCCTACCTCTTCTTCGACCGCACGCGGCACCAGCTGGATGCGGTGTCGCGTTCCTGGCCTGGGAGCGTGAGGCGGACCATCGCCGACCTCGACTTGACCTACTACTTGCCGTGCACGGTGCGAGGGCGCACCATTGCCTACATGGGCATAAGCCGCACCGTGCATGGCGACTATCTTTCGAGCGTGGATCTGGAGCTGCTGGTCACGCTGGCCGGCTACGTCGGCATCGCCATTGAGAACGCGACGTTGTACCGCTCGCTGCAGCTGAAGGTGGAAGAATACGAGCGATTGAAAGAATTCAGCGAGAACATCGTCGAGTCGATCAACGTGGGGATTCTAGCGGCGGACCTGGACGACCGAGTCGAGAGTTGGAACTCCCAGATCGAACAGCTTACCGGGATTTCGCGCGCCGAGGCCGTGGGCATGAAGCTCGCCGAGTTGTTCCCCTCAGACCTGGTGGAGCAGTTCGACCGGGTGCGCGGAGAGACCGGGATCCACAACGTCTACAAGTTCCTGCTGAAGAGCCATGGGGTCAACGGCAATGGTCATTCGAGCGCGGTGAAGCGTCGCGAGACGATCTTGAACCTGGCCATTGCACCCCTGGTCTCGAAGGACCAGCAGCAGATCGGGCGGCTAGTGATTTTCGACGACGTCACCGACCGCGCCGAGCTCGAGCAAAGGCTGATGCAGGCCGACAAACTGTCGAGCATCGGGCTGCTGGCGGCAGGTGTGGCGCACGAAGTGAACACGCCGCTAGCGGTGATCTCGACGTACGCGCAGATGCTCGCCAAGCAGGTAGGCGATGATTCGCAAAAGTCGCTGATCCTGGACAAGATCGCCAAGCAGACCTTCCGCGCGAGCGAGATCGTCAATTCACTGCTCAACTTCTCGCGCACCTCGACCACTTCATTTGGTGACGTGAATCTAAACCGCGTGATTCAGGAGACGCTGTCCTTGCTGGAACACCAATTGCAGAAGTCCGGCATTCAGGTGAAGATGGATTTCGAAGCCGAACTCGCTCCGATTCACGCGAACGCCGGCAAGCTGCAGCAGGTGTTTCTCAACCTGTTTCTGAACGCGCGCGACGCCATGGCAAAAGGGGGTACCCTGGAAGTCAGGACATGGACCGACGAATCCAGTGCCAAAATCGAGGTGGCCGACACCGGCCCAGGGATCTCACCCGAACATCTGCATCGCATCTACGACCCCTTCTTCACCACCAAAGCGGCGCGAAAGGGCACCGGCCTTGGCTTGTCGGTAACCTACGGGATCATCCAGGAGCATGGCGGTTCTATCGAAGTATCGAATCGGCGGAGCGGGGGTGCCCGTTTCCGCCTCGACCTTCCCCTGGCCCGCGCTGGAGCCGCCAGCAAGCCCGTAAATTTCGCTTGAAATGACTGCGCCGCTTCCTCCTGCGATCGAGACCAAAGGCAATGTGCTGGTGGTGGATGACGAGTCGGACATCCGCGAGAGCCTGGAGGTGCTGCTCGGCACGGAGGGCTATGCGGTCGATCTGGCGCAGAATGCGGCCGAGGGCCTGCACAAGATGGAGTCCCGCGGCTACGACCTGGTGCTGCTCGACCTCATGATGCCGGACCGTTCCGGCATGGAGGTACTGCAGGAAGTTCGCCAGCGCGACCGTGAAACTCCGATCTTTATGATCACGGCCTACGGGTCAGTCGAAGCCGCGGTCAATGCGCTCAAGTTCGGCGCCAACGATTACTTCTCCAAACCCTGGGACAACGACAAGTTGCTCATCGAGATCGACCGCATGATCGCGCGGCGGCGTCTCGAATACGAGAACACGCACCTGAAGCGAGCGTTGAAGCAGCGCTACAGCTTTCCCAACATCATCGGCAAAAGCGATCGCATGGTGAAGCTGCTGGATGTGGTCAGCCAGGTGGCGCCCGCGCGTTCCACCATCCTGATTACCGGTGAAACCGGAACCGGCAAGGAACTGGTGGCCAAGGCCATCCATGCCAACTCACCACGCGGCGATCACCTATTTGTGGCCGTCAATAGCGGGTCGCTGCCACCGGAACTGCTGGAATCGACGCTGTTCGGCCACGTGAAGGGAGCGTTCACCAGCGCGGTCCAGTCAAAGAAGGGATATTTCGAAGTAGCGGACCGAGGCACCATCTTCTTCGACGAGATTGGGACCCTCGGCGCCGAGACACAGATCAAGCTGTTGCGCGTGATTCAGGAGAAGGAGTTCACCCCACTGGGCGCCACCGACCCGATCCGCGTGGATGTGCGGATTCTGGCGGCCACCAATGCCGACCTGTATCAGCTGGTAAAGGAAGGCAGGTTTCGCGAAGACCTATACTATCGGCTCAACGTCATCAACATCGCGCTGCCCCCATTGCGGGAACGACGCGAGGACATTCCGCTGCTGGTGGAGCATTTTTTCACTTACTATTGCCGCGAGAACAACAAGTTCCTGGACTCGGCCGCCCGCTCGCTGCTGCGGTTCCAGCCCGAAGCTCTACAGGTGCTAATGGAGCACGCCTGGCCGGGCAATGTGCGCGAATTGGAAAACGTGATCGAGCGCGCAGTGGTCCTGGCGACCGAACTTTCGGTGCCGCTCGACGTGCTGCCGGATTCGCTGCTTCAGGCCAACGGCGTGCGCCTGCCTCGCGACGGCGGCGTGCTGCCTGCCGACGCCTCCCTGTTCGAAATCGTCAACGATTTCGAACGCCAAAAGATCCTGGAGAGGCTCGAGCAATTCAACTGGAGCCAGACCGACGCGGCCGAGAGCCTGCACGTCCCTCTTTCCACACTCAATCAGAAAATCAAGCGCCTGGATATCAAGATCCGCAAGAAGTCGGATCCGGCGTAGACCGGAGCCGGGATGGGCGACCGGGACGGGGCGACCCTTGACTCGATCCGGCGCGAGAAATAGAATGGACCCCCGAGAGGGGAAGTGTGCCCGAGAGGAGTCCGGAGCGGTGATGAAGGGGTGGCAACTGGATCGCATGGGCCTGCTGATTGCCGTCCTGCTCGTTTCTCGGCCGGCGGTTTCCCAGTTGGTGCAGCTTCGCCACTGGTCGGGCCAGAGCGTGGCGCCGGCTTACGAGGGCTTTGATACCAACCCCGACGGCTCGTTCAACATGTGGTTCGGATATATGAACCGGAATTACGAGGAAGAGCTCGATATTCCGGTGGGGCCCGACAATTCGTTTCAGCCGGGAGGCGATCGCGGGCAGCCGACCCATTTCCTCGTCCGACGGCACAAGGACGTCTTCCGTGTCGTGGTGCCAAAGGATTTTGGCGATCAGACGCTGGTGTGGACCCTGCGGGCGCACGGCCAGACCGAGCAGGTGGCCGGCTCGCTCAAGCCGGTGTGGATGATCGACCGCGTCCGAACGACTCGCGGCGGGAACAGCGAGAACATCAATTCGAACACGCCGCCGATGGTAAGTGTTCAGCCTCAGGACCAGACCGCGGCCGTCTCCCAGCCCGTCACCCTCACCCTGACAGCTACCGACGACGGGCTGCCCGCGCGTGGCGGCAAACCGGTTGGCATGACCGTCAACTGGGCGAAGTACCGTGGGCCGGGTGCGGTGAGGTTTCAACCGGCAACGGCAAAAATCGCCGACGGCCGGGCCGTCGCCACTGCCAGTTTCAGCGAAGCCGGCGATTACCTGCTCCAGGCGGTGGTGGACGACGGCTCGGGAGAGTTGGCGGGCAATTTCGGATACCACTGCTGTTGGACCAACGTCGAGGTGAGAGTCACTGTGAAAGGAGGCGGCGATGAAGGCGCGCCACGTTAGTTCTTTGTGTGTATATGCGGCCCTAGCGATGCCGTTCGCCGCGGGGGCGGCGGGCATAGGCAGTGTGGTAACGTTCACCAGGGACATCGGCCCGATTTTTCAGAAGAACTGCCAGTCTTGCCACCATCCGGGCACATCCGCGCCGATGTCGCTCGTGACTTACCTAGACGCCCGTCCCTGGGCGAAGTCCATCAAACAAAAAGTGGTCACGCGGGACATGCCGCCCTGGCACCTCGACAAGACGGTCGGCATTCGCCAGTACAAAAATGACCGCTCGCTGAGCGACCAGGAGATCGCGACCATCGTGCGGTGGGTCGATGCTGGCGCGCCCGAAGGGAATCCGGCCGACATGCCGCCCCCGCTGAGCTTCTCGCCGGACAGCGAGTGGTACATCGGAAAGCCCGACCTGCTGGTGACAACGGATAACGACTTTGTGATGTATGCCAAGGGCCCCGACTGGTGGATCGATCAGTTCGCCGACATCAAGCTGGATGAAGACCGCTGGATCAAAGCCATGGAGATCAAGCCCAGCAATCCCAGAATCGTCCACCACGCGGTAGCCAATGTGATTGAGCCGGACGCGCCGCCGGGAACGCCGCCCGGGGGCGTGCAGCTTCATGAATATGCCGTCGGCAAATACGGAGATATCTTCGCAGAGAACACCGGGCGTCTTCTGAAGAAGGGTACTCGGCTGCGATTCGATATGCATTATTTCGCCGTCGGTTCGGAGCAACACAACCGCACCACCATTGCGTTCAAGTTCTATCCGAAGGGCTTCGTTCCGAAATACCAGGTCCGGTCAGTGGCCATCCGCAACATTCCCAACGATGAACTCGAGATTCCGCCGAATTCAGTGGTGCGCACCGACGGCTACTATCGCCTCACGCGCAACGCCCGCATCGACGCCTTTCAGCCTCACATGCACATGCGCGGCCGCGCGATGACGCTCGAAGCCATCAATCTAGACAACACCACCACCATCTTGAGCTCGGTCGATCACTTCAATTTCAACTGGCACATCAACTATATTTACGCCGACGATGTCGCGCCGCTGCTGCCCGCCGGCACGGTGCTGCACATGATCGGCATCCACGATAATACGGCCGCCAACCCCCACAATCCCGACCCGGCGGTGTGGGCCGGATTTGGGGAGCGGAGCGTGGACGACATGCTCCAGGTGTGGCTGAACATCGTCTACCTGGATGACCCCGAGTTCAACCGGCTGGTGGAAGAGCGCAAAGCCCGGCAGGGTGTAAGCCCAGGCCAGCTCACCGCAAGGAGGTCGCAATGACCGGCAAGCGGGCTCTTTCGATTTTCGTTCTGGGATGTGGCGCGACGACGGCGGCGCTAGCCGCCGATCAAGCCGCTCCCGTCGGCGAGGTCACCTTCAGCCGGGACGTAGCACCCATCCTGCAGCGGTCCTGCCAGAACTGCCACCGCCCGGGCTCGATCGCCCCCATGTCGCTGCTGACGTATAAAGACGCGCGGCCTTGGGCGCGCTCGATCCAGGCCAAGGTTGTTCTTCGTTTGATGCCGCCCTGGCACATCGATCGCAATGTCGGCATCAACCGGTTCAAGGACGACCCCTCGCTGACCGACGCGGAGATCGCCATTATTTCGAAATGGGTTGATGAAGGCGCTCCCGAAGGCAAGCCCGCCGACATGCCCCCGCCCCGCCAGTTCAGTGATCTGGACAAGTGGCACATCGGCAAGCCCGATCTGATCATAACCATGCCCAAGCCGTACAACCTCAAGGCCAACGGGCAAGACGAGTACTACGACATCGATGTGGACCCGGGCTTCGGAGAAGACCTCTATGTTCAGGCGGTGGAAACCAAACCCGATCTTGGCTTCCAGGTGGTGCACCACGCCGACACGAACCTGATCGAGGATCCGGAGAACGACCCGGTGGGCCTGTTCCTCAACGAGTATGCCGTCGGCAAGAACGCCGATATCTTTCCGCCGAACGCCGGCCGTCTGATCCGGGCGGGCTCGAAAATCCACTTCAACCTGCACCTCCATCCGTACGGCACGGTAACCCCAGTGCGCGTTTCCTTGGGGCTCAAACTGTATCCTAAAGGCGTCGTACCGAAGTACGTCGCCTTCACGCAGCATATGGGCGATGTGACCGAACTCGACATCCCCGCGGGCCAAGTGGTTCGCAGCGACGGTTACTTCCGCCTGCCGAAGCCGGCGGTCCTCACGGCGTTTCAGCCTCACTTTCACACGCGCGGCAAGGCGCAGTGCATGGAGGCAATCTTTCCGGACGTCCGGATCGATTCGGCGCGGCCTGGCCCGGCACGCAGCGAAACCTTGAGTTGTGTCAGCAACAACCAGTTCGGCTGGAGCCTGACTTATCCATACGCCGACGACGCGGCTCCGCTGCTTCCCGCAGGCACCATCATTCACGTGAGCACTTGGCACGACAACTCCGACAACAACCGATTCAATCCCGACCCGAAGAATTGGGTCGGATACGGTCAGCGAACGGTCGATGAGATGAGTTTCGCCTGGGTCAGCCTCTACTACTTGGACGAGAACGATTACCGGCAGCGGCTGCAGGCCCGGCAGAGGAACACTGGCGACCAGTGATCGGTGTCCGCACTCGCATCCTGACACGCGCGCTCCTGGCGGGCAGTTTGCTGCTCGCGGCGCTTTTCCCGGCGCATGCGCAGACCACGCTCGTCACCGAGATACCCCAGACGAGGTTTTCCTCGGGGCAGGATATCGTACCCACTTTTGAAGGCTGGCTGCGCAATCCGGACGGCACCTTCACTATGGTCTTCGGGTACCTCAACCGGAACTGGAAGGAGGAACTGATCATTCCACCCGGACCCGACAACAACGTGGATCCTGGCGGGCCGGACCGCGGCCAGCCGACCTACTTCCTGCCGAGACGTCAGCGCTTTCTTTTTCGCGTGCAGGTGCCCGCGGATTGGGGACAGAAGGAGCTAATCTGGACGATCACGGCGCACGGCCGGACCGAGAAAGCGTACGCGCACCTTTTGCCGGCCGAGGAGATCACCGAGCGCATGATCATGACGCGCGGGAATCTGAATCCCGGCGAAGACGATCCCAACAAGCCCCCGTCGATCACAATCGTCGCCGTGTCGGGCGCGAGTGCAAGCGGCCCGGTAACCTTGACAGCAAAAGTCACAGACGACGGACTACCTAAACCACGGACTCCGAGAGGGCGCACGGGCGCGGCCGCGACGGCCCAATCCAATAGCGTGGCGGGCGAGCGGCCAGTCGGGCTCACTGTCACCTGGCTCGAATACCGAGGCCCGGCGAAGGCCGTTTTTGATGCCGCCGGCCCGGTCCCAGTGACCGACGGGAGGGCGATCACCGCGGCGCATTTCAGCGCGCCCGGGACCTACGTGCTTCGCGCAACAGCCAACGACGGGGCGCTCTCGACGGCGGCGGAAGTGACGGTCACTGTTCCCTAATCCGCCAGCTGATTGGGATATCGGCCGCCATCTCCATTCCTTCCCGGTCCAGTCCCGGTTCGCCCCGCTCCGTCCGGCGTTATGATCGGCTCAGGAGGTATTCATGCCTGCCGCTCGTACCACCCTGTTGAGAGAGGTCTCGCAGGAGAACCGGGAAGACCATCCGGTAGTGCAATACCTGCAGTGTCAGGTGGCCAACGCATTCGTTCTGTATGCGAACTACAAGCACTACCACTGGCAGACTTTCGGCCCCCACTTCCGCGATCTGCACTTGATGTTCGACGAATTTGCAAAGCAAGTGCTGGAGACGGTCGATGACATGGCGGAGCGGATCCGCATGATCGGCCAAGACGTTCAACCTGTGCAATTGACGCAGATGCAGGACACCGCCAATGTGCACTCGGCGGCGGCCGGTCAGTCCACCCACGAGATGATCGAAGAAGCCGACGCGAATCTATTGGTGGTGATTAAGGACATGCGCGACGCGGCGAAAGCCGCCGACGAGAGCCATGATCCCGGAACCGTGGACCTGTTCTCGAAGATCGTCCAGATTCACGAAAAACACGAATGGTTCCTACGCCAGATCCTGAAGAAGAAAGATGGTTTATCCGGTTGAGAGCACAGCCGGTCTCGAAACTTCCTGCTCGCCGGCGGCAGCAAGCCGTAGACAAGAGTAAAGCCGTCGGCCGGCACGCGAACGATATGAGATTTGGGTGACAGAATATCTATTTCATCTTCCAGCGCCAGTGCGCTCTGGCTGAAATGGGTGGTTCCGGCACTGGGGAAATATATTCGTACGCCTCTGATGGTCTTCGAGGCAAGCCAGTCTCTTCACACGGCGCGAGCTCGAAGTTCAAGCTGAGTGGCGCGGCCGGGGCCACGGAGCGAACGAGCGTCAGGAAATCTTCAGGCGCAGTCTAGCCACCGAGACCCAACATATGAGGGTGTCCTGCACCTTTTGAAATCCTCGCGCTGGTCGGTGCTGGCAGCCGGGCTGAGCAGCGTTACCATGTGGTTTGTTTCACGGCGTGGGAATTCGGCTCCTTGACGTGCATCGTGATCCACGGGATTGGACCGACCTGGTCCGTTTCACCCCATGCGCAGTCTTTCTCAAGAATCGGACGATCTCATGCTCTCTCAACCCGCTGGGAAAGTGCACACCACCGGTATTTGTTCATCCGGACCCTCGGCAACAAGGACGACTCTGGCCCCCTTCTAGCTCCGGCAACGGAAAACCACGGCGGACTGTGGATGCTCTGGCCTGACCCGAATGGCATCGCCCAATTTCCTCGATCTGGCCGACAATACTCGCCCTCAGTTGCCACCTCGCTCGATTGCACATTCTCTACCTGGGAGCTTGGGGTGAGGCACCGCGAGCAGGAACAGAAAAAGTGGGGGGCGGCCCACCGACGGATGGAGGGCAGCGGTGCCTGAGCTGGAGTTGCTGTTCCCTACAGATGCTGGTCATCCTCGTAGCCACACGGCTGGCAGCCTCGGCGTTCCGGATCGTGGGTCAGCCTGGAGTCGTGGGTGAAATGGCAGCGGGGCTGTTGCTAGGCCCGTCACTGCTCGGCCGAGTCTTCCCCGCAGTAATGAACAGCCTGTTCCCCGCAGACGGTCTCGGCCCGTTGTACGCGCTGAGCCAGGTGGGCTTGGTTCTCTTCATGTTCCTAGTGGGTCTCGAAGTCCGCCCAGGCGCAATCCGCGGATCTGCCCGTTCGGTGGCTGTCGCCAGCCAGGCCAGCATTCTCGCCCCCTTTGTCGCGGGCAGTATTCTGGCCTTCCATCTTTATCCACGCCTCGGAAATGGCGCCGCTAGGCTGCCGTTTGTCCTGTTCCTCGGAACCGCCATGGGGATCACCGCGTTTCCGGTGCTAGCGCGCATTTTGGCCGAACGCAAACTGATCAACACGCGCGTCGGCCTGTTTGCCATCTCGTGCGCTGCGGCGGATGACCTCAGCGCCTGGTGTGTGCTCGCCGTCATCACCGTTATCGCTCGTCCCGGAGCGCGGGAAATCGGCCTGCCTGTGCGCTTCGCCGCGCTCGTGGCGTATGTACTGGTAATGGTTTTCGTGATCCGACCGGTCGCGCGGCGCCTGTTCCGCCCGAATGAGCCACCGGCTCTCGGCCGGTTTTCCGCGGTGATGATCCTGCTGCTGGCGTCCGTGTGGACCACCGAAGCGCTGGGGGTGCACGCACTATTCGGAGCGTTCCTGGCGGGCCTGGTGATGCCCAAAGGCGGGCTGCTCGAAGCCGGGCTGAAAGAGCGCCTCGAATCGATGACGCTGAACCTCTTGCTGCCGCTGTTCTTCGCTTATACCGGTTTGCGCACGAGCCTTGCTTTGCTGAGCAGCATCCGGCTTTGGCTGCTGTGTGGCTTGATTGTGGTTGTCGCCGTAGCCAGCAAGCTGGTAGTCAGCGTCGTGTGTGTCCGGGCTAGCGGCATGACTTGGCGGGAGTCTGTGTCGGTGGGGGTGTTAGTGAATACCCGAAGCTTGGTCGAATTAGTCATTCTCAACGTCGGCCTCGACCTGCATATTCTTTCGCCGACGTTTTTTTCGATGATGGTGATCATGGCTTTTGCCACTACGCTGATGACGACGCCGTTGATCGATTGGCTTTACCC
>JAGWQP010000219.1 GCA_028876805.1 Acidobacteriota bacterium
CCGCCCGTCCGCGTCAATTCTGGCGCGGCGAGCGGCAGCGTTATCCCCCCAGACCGGCGGCGGCGAGGCCACCACGAACCAGAACGTAAACCGCCCACGGAAGCACGACCGCGAACAGTGCGCCGCCGAAAGAAAGCCGCTTGCCGCCCGCCGCCTTCAATCCGACGGCCACGAGCAGTATGACCCAGATGGAAAACACGTCCAACTGGCTGGCCACGGTATACAGGAACCTCGAGGACTTCTGAGGATCCATGAAGGCGCCAGGATTCGACGCGAACGCGTTCTGCAAGTCGAATTCGTCCGGGTTTTTCAGGAACATGACACTGATCGATAGCCCCGCGTAGATGACCCGCGGCAGGAACGCATATGCCATTGCGGCAAAGGCCTGGACAAACCGGATCGGAGTGCCCAGCAAGCCTCGAATGATACCCGTCGCGAGCCCGGCAGCCAACAACAAGGTGATGGGGAATCCCAGGATGGCGCCTAGGTACGAAAAGACGGGAATGAGCCGCAGTTGTCGATCGAACGCGATCTGGCGCTGTTCGGGGGGGAGCTGCTGTACGAAGCGGTTGTTATCCATGGCGCGTTGCAGAATGGACTCCCAGCCCACGTGCCGGTTAAACAGGTAGATCAACAAGACCGCGGACAGGATGCCGATCAGTAGTGGGACCAGCCAGCTGGGCCGCTCCGCAATATCGGCGAAAGTCTTGCCAGGTTCGAAGAAGACCCCCAGCAGCCGGGACCCTTCGCTCATTTTGGCCGGGCCTCGATCAAGGGCGGGAGAAGCGTCAGTGGCCATATCGGAAAATTGTACTCCCCGGCAGGCCGCCGCGATACCCCCCAAACCGCTCCAGGATTGCACGGAACAAAACGGCCCTGAGGAGCGTATCCTTTGAATCAAGGAGAGCTTATGCGCGCGAAGCTTTTTTCGGCCGCCTTGGCGACCCTACTCGGGATGACAGGCTGCGTCATGGATGGGCTCGACGTCTTGAGCCCCAGATTCACCAAGGATTTCCATTATAGCTATGCGTTGAAGCCAGATGGCCGCCTTTCCATTGAGAGCTTCAACGGAGGAGTGGAACTCTCCGGCTGGGACCAGGACATGGTTGAGGTCAGCGGCACCAAGTACGGGCCGAGTCCGGAAGCCGCGGACTCGCTAAAGATCGATGTTTCCAATAGCCCGGATTCGCTTTCGATCCGCGTGGTGCGGCCCTCGGAGCGGCGTGGCAACTGGGGAGCGCGTTTCTTCGTGAAGATGCCCCGCCGGGCCGTGCTGGATCTGATCAAGACGTCCAACGGGCAGATCCGGGTGATGGATGGAACCGGTTCGGCGCGACTTCGCAGCTCCAATGGAGCGATCCGGGTGCAGGGCCTGACGGGGGGCTTGGACGTGCAGACGTCGAACGGCGCCGTCGAATTGGTTGACGTGGCGGGAGACGTAATAGCACGCACTTCGAACGGACGCATTCGCGTCGAGAATCTGAAGGGCCCGCTCGAAGCCACCACCTCGAACGGCGCGATTACGGCGAGCCTGGCGGGGTCGGCCAACCGTCCCCTGCGGCTTGAGACTTCGAACAGTGGAGTGGACCTCACCCTGCCGGCCAAATTTTCCAACGACGTCCGGATCAACACCAGCAACGGACACATCACACTGCACCTGCCGCTCGAGGCGAATGCGCGTGTGCTAGCGCGGACCAGCAACGCCTCCATCACCTCTGAGTTCGACGTGCGGGCAGAGGGTGAACGCAACAAGACTCGCATGGATGGGGTCATCGGCACGGGCGGGCCGCTGCTCGACTTGAGCACATCGAACGCCAGTATCCGGCTATTGAAGATGTGACGATCGGCGATCGGTCAGGGCTTGGTGGCGCGGATGGCCTCAACGATCTCGGCCGCGCGCTCCTGGGCCGTGTGCATATAGCTCTCGTTCTTGATGATTCGGTCGAGAAAGGGTAGGTACTGCTCGGCGCCGACGATCCGTTTCTTGTCCATGGCAGCCTGTAGGAGCAACAGCGACCGCACGACGCCGAGCTTGTCGTACTTCACGGTGCGCTCCAGATCGATTTCGCGCTGGGCCGATTCCGCCATGCGCTCGAACCAGTCGAGCAGCGCCTGCGCCGAAGGCTCCTGGGAGTAGTTAAACTTGACCTCGTTCCGTTCGGCGCCATTCTCCCAGCGAAAGGTTTTGGCGCCCATGAAAGCTACCTTGACGGGGGCTTCCAGGGGTTGCTTGAAATAGCCAAGCTTTTCGGCGAGCGCGAAGATCTCTTCGACCTGCGTTTCGGTGAGCCGGAACTTGACCGGCATTTCGTCGTCAGCGGCTTCCCGGTATTCGACCGCGCCGGCCCTGTCGAGATTGATCTCGACGTATGGCGGAACGCTTCCGGGAAACGATTTAGAGTAGAACAAACGCGGGCTATCGGCGGCTGCGAGAGTGGCGGCGACAGACGCAAGCAAGACCCACTTCATATCGCCTTCTCCACTACGTCATGTCGATGGGCCACCCCGGAATGCGTGGCGTGGCAGATGGCGACGGCCAAGGCGTCGCAGGCATCTTCGGATTCGATGGGCGCCGGCGCGCGGAGCAAGGAACGGACCATCATCTGTACCTGGTTCTTCTGGGCGCGGCCATAGCCGACGACGCTGGTCTTCACCTCGAGCGGAGAGTACTCGCTCATTTCAAGACTCGCTTCGGCCAGGGCCAGCAGCGCGACGCCGCGAACATGTGCCAGCTTGAGGGCAGTCTTGACATTGGAGCTGTAAAAAATCCCCTCGACTGCCGCCGCTTCAGGCAGGTGTTGGCGGATCACCTGCCGCAGGCCCCGAACGATTTCGAGCAAGCGCCGTTCAAACGGAGTTCTCGGGCTGGTCCGGATTACGCCGGAGTCCACGAGGCGATGTTCCAGGCCGTCGCTCTCGATCACGCCATACCCGGTGCGTTCGCACCCGCAATCGATGCCTAGGACGCGCACCGCCTTATGCCAGAGCCTCCAACTCCTTTTCGTCAATATCAAAGTTGGAGTAGACGTTCTGGACGTCGTCGTGTTCTTCGAGGGCTTCGCTCAGCTTCAACATGCCGGCGGCGCTTTTGCCTTCCAGCTTGACGAGGTTCTTCGGGACGTAGCCGATGCTCGGGTCTTCGTGCGGCAGGCCGTTAGTTTCGAGAGCCTTCAGCACGGCTTCGTGGGCGTCGGGCGGAGAGAGGATCTCCCACCGTTCGCCATCCTGGCGCAGGTCGTCGGCGCCAGCGTCGAGCACGATGCCCATGAGCTGATCCTCGGTCGCTTTGTCGCCGGGTACATAGATCTGGCTCTTGCGCTCAAACATCCATGCGACGCTGCCTTGCTCGCCCATATTGCCGCCGTTTTTGGAAAAAACGTGGCGGATTTCGCTGACCGTACGGTTCCGGTTGTCGGTCGCGACATTGACCAGGACGGCCGCGCCGCCCGGCCCGTAACCCTCAAACATAACTTCTTCGATTTGACCGCCTTCCAGCTCGCCAGTGCCGCGCATCACCGCCTTCTTGATGTTGTCGGCAGGCATGCTGACGGCCTTGGCGGCGAGGATCGCAGTGCGGAGTCGCGGGTTGCCGTCGGGGTCACCCCCGTGGCGGGCGGCGATGGTAATTTCCTTGATCAAGCGCGTAAACATCTTTCCGCGCTTGGCGTCCAAGGCCGCCTTCTTGTGCTTGATCGTGGCCCATTTAGAATGGCCTGACATACAAAACCTCTCGAGGTGGGCGTGGCCTCAGGGGCCACTGGTTGACAATGTTATGAGTTCAACGCCTTGAGCATAGCAGAATGAGCAAATTGGCTCAACTGGCGGCCGCAGCGACGGCCTGCGGGGAAAGACGGCACTGCGTAAACGTCACCGCGGAGGCGCTGGTCACAAAGAACCATTCGCGACTTTTCTCGGTGTCGTTCGACCTTGCCGTGCCTGTCAGCCACGGATTACGGAGCCGGGCTGGCACCGACCTCCGCGGTTCGGTTTTGGCTATAGTAGACCATCATGGATCCAGCACCCCGCGATCAAGGGCTGCCCGGTGATTTCCCGCCGTACAGGTTCCTCCGCGTGCTCGGGTCGGGCGGGTTGGGAACCGTCTATCAGGTGGAGGATACGCAGCAGGGATTGCGGGCAGCGATGAAGGTCGGCAGGCCGGACCTCGACTCCTTAGCCCGGGAGCGTTTCCGCACCGAAGTGCGCGTTCTCCGGCAACTGCATCATCCGAACATTGCCCAGTTGTATGACTTTGGAGATTTGCCGGACGGGCGGCCGTTTTTGGTCACCGAATGGCTGGAAGGCGTGGACTTGGCGACGTTACTCAGGTCCGGTCGGCGCCTGCAGATTCGAGACGTCCTGTTGCTGGCCCGTTCGGTGGCCCGCGGGCTCGGCTGGGCGCACCAACAGGGAATTCTGCATTTGGATGTCAAACCCGCGAACATTTGGGTGCCGGAGCGCGCCGGCACCGCCCGCTTTGATGAGGCGAAGCTGATCGACTTCAGCGTGCTCGCAAGGATCGAGACAGATACGGGGCGGACGCAGGCGGGCGCGATCGTCGGCACGCCTTACTATATGTCGCCGGAGCAGATGCGCGGTTTAGGTCTCACGGCCGCGGCGGATGTGTTTTCGCTGGGCCTGGTCATGTATGAGATGTTGGCCGGACGCCGGCCGTTCGAAGGAAAAAACACGGCCGAAGTGTTTTTGGCGATTTTTACCCAGGATCCGCCGCCGCTGGAGCCCATCATCCCTGCCAATGTCGCCGATCTGGTCGGGCAGTGCCTGGCCAAGGAGCCCAGGATGCGCCCGGCCTCCGGGGTCCAGGTAGCCGCGGCGCTGGAACGGCTTTTGGAAAGCGTCGAAGACCGCCCGCTCCCGGCTCCTCCGGCCGTGAGCGCGAGGGAGGCCTCCGAAATCACGGCGCACGGTGCTCCGGGCAGCGCCCCTACGGCGCAAAGGCCGCTCGCCAGCACCGTCAAGGTCGCCGGCGCGATTGGGATGGCCCTTGCCGTCCTAGCGACTGCTGTCATCTGGCTTAGGTTTGCGCCGTCGTCGAAGCCGGCCGATTGGCCGCCGATTGCTCTTGGCTCGCTGCTCATTCTGGCCGGGGTGGGGATGGGTTTGGCCGTGCGCTGGTTCCTTGCAGGCCGGAGAGACCGGCTCGCCGGCAATATTTCGGCGCTCGTCGGAGGAGCGAGAACGCGAGAGGCCTTGTCCATGACTCTGTCGATTCAGATGGATGAGCTGATCGAGAAATGTCAGCTGATGGACGAGAAGTTCTTGGGACTCACCATGGCCCTGATGGTGAAGGAGTTTGATACAGCGAAGAAATTTGACGATCGGCAGAAGGCACTGATGAACGCGGTGACGATTCTCGAAAAGCTCGAGCCGAAGCTCTCACCTTGGTACGTGCGGCACGACAAGCTGATCGCGTCAGCGGTGTCTCTGGTTGGCATCGTTTCTGGGCTGGCAACCGCGGCCGAAAACGTGGCGAAGCTGGTCAAAGGCACGCCGTAGCCGCTCGTCGGGCACGAGAGGAGTTTTGAAGGAGGGGAGGGTAGCACGATCGATGGCGCGCGTCTTTTCATTGTTTGTGTTGGCGCTGGCGGCGAAGGCCGCGTGGTCGCAACCCGCGGCGCCGGCCTTTGGCGGCGAGGTGGAGGGGGATTGGACGACACGGAATTTCACCTTTCACTCCGGGGAGAAGTTGGCCGAACTGCGGCTGCACTATCTGACCCTCGGCAAAGCGGCCCGCGACAAGGACGGTCACGTGACGAACGCCGTGCTCATTCTCCACGGCACCGGAGGCAGCGGGCACGCCTTCTTGAGCGACAACTTCGCCGGCGAGCTGTTCGGACCCGGCCAGCCGCTCGATACGGCCAGCCACTACCTGATTCTGCCCGATTCGATTGGGCACGGGAAGTCGAGCAAGCCGTCGGACGGCCTGCACGCGCGGTTTCCGCATTACGACTACGAAGACATGGTGCGCGCGGAATCGCTTCTGGTCCGCGAAGGGTTGAAGGTGGACCATCTGCGCCTGGTGATGGGCACATCGATGGGCGCCATGCATACGTGGGTCTGGGGCTATCTTTATCCGGAGGCGATGGACGCGCTGATGCCGCTGGCCAGTGCGCCGGTAGAGATCGTCGGGCGAAACCGCATGTTTCGCGCCATGATCATTCAGGCGATCCGCAATGATCCGGAGTGGAACAACGGCGAATATACCGCGCCTCCCCTGAACGGGCTCGTCGCCGCCGAGTACGCGTTGTGGATGATGACCAGCAGCCCGCTCGAACTGCAAAGGACGAGCCCGACACCGGAGAAGGCCGATCGGGCAGTAGCGGATTTGCGGGAGCGCGCCAAGAAGATCGATGCCAATGACATGTTGTACCAGTTCGAGGCATCGACGGACTATAATCCCGCTCCGCACCTCGGCCAGATCCAAGCGCTGCTGTTTGCAATCAACTCCGCCGACGACGAGGTGAACCCGCCCGAGCTGGACCTCGTAGCGCGCGCCATCGAAAAAGTGCCGCACGGCCGGTACATCCTGATTCCGACCAGCGACGAGACGAGAGGGCACGGAACCCATTCGCGAGCAGTGGTGTGGAAGCAGTATTTGAAGGAATTGCTCGAAGTAACCGAGCCGGGCGGGGAGCCGCGGCGGTGATGGAGGGCGCTGGGGCTGGCTAGAGATCATGGACTATCGGGAAAGCAGCGCGGTCTCTACACGCATGGCCGGACGGGTGAACGCGAAGACTTCCAACCCGCAGGCCGCAGAGGATCGCCCGCCATTTGTCTGCCGTGACTTGCGCAAGGTCGATGCAATCGCGCCCTCTGCCAACAGAATCGCACTCGTCAGGGCCGACGCCTGGGTGATGACGCCTTTGCCAAACTGCTGAGCGTGTTCGAGAGTCCCTGGGTCGAGGAGAGATCCCGGGCCTTTTCGGGACGCACCTCCCGGCGCGCCAGAAGCTCTCCATATGATGAAAGAATTTTCTGAACGACGGTCTGCCTTGCGCTGGCATTCATTTGCGCTGCTTGTGCATGCATTTGGTGGACTCGCTTAGCTGCGGCGGCGGAGCGGGAATCGGTCTGGACGCCGGATAGTGGCAACGTCGTGTTCGCGGCTCTTGGCAATGGTCTCATGGGGACGCGCCGATAGGGCGGCCAGCAGCGCGTGTTGATTCAGGGCCACAGTATTTTGGTTCCGTCGCCTTTCAACCTCGACGGCAACTTGGTGTTGAAATTGAAGATCGAGTCATACACGGTCATCTTGCGAATGTGGGCCTACTTTGCAATCATTCGCGAAGACGAGGCAAGGTAAGGTAAGCTTCTCGCTTGAACTGCGCGAAGAGGCGCGCCCACTTGCACTTGTTGCTCCTCCCCGGCCCGGCCCGTCGGTTACCGGGTGGGTGGGCGGGGCGGGTTGTCATGGCAGTTCCAGATCGGGCTCGATGTCCTTGGCTTCGGGTTTCCCCATGTTCTGGAGATGCCCGCGCACCAAGTCCCCATCGGCTGGCGCCGGCTCCAGCTCGAGGTACTTTGCCATGTGTTCGCGCGCGCCAGCCGTATCGCCCTTGGCCTCCAGAATTCGCCCTAAAACGTATTCCGCGCGCGGCCGCTTATGGGCCGGGTCGAGACGGATAGCTTCCTGCGCGCTCGACTCGGCGGCGGCAAAATCCTTCAGCCAGTAGAGGGCAACAGCCCGGTGGATGTAGATCTCGGGATAAAAGTGCTTGGTGTCGGCCTTGATCAAGGAGTCCGCTGTCTGGGATGCGCACTGCCAGTCTTTGGTCTTGAGGCACACCCGAGTCAGCGTCACCTGGTCGACGAGCGACTTCGGATCTGCTTGAATGGCATGCTCATACGCCTTCCGTGCTTCTCCAGGTTTATCTAACTGTTCATCGACGACTCCGAGTGCGTGCCAAATCTGCGCGGACTTGGGGGCGGCTTCGGCTGCGGCTTCCAACTGGCGACCGGCCTCCGCGTTATTCCGATCATCGAGGGCTTTCATGGCTGCTTTGAATGGCGCCTTCGCCTTCCCCGGCAGATTGCTGTCCGAACCGTTAATGCCGTGAGGATCTGGGATGGCCGGGAATATGACCAGCGGCGGAAGGGTGGTGGTCGTGTCGTGGGACGTGGCGTTAATGCCCGAAGCGTCGAGGCCAGTCGAAGCGTACCCGGCATGCGTGGCGCGGATGACACACGACCGGCTGTTAAACGTATCCATTTCCATGCGCCACGTGTACTCGCCCTTCTTGTTGGTGATGGGCCCGGGCGCGGAACCCTGGACGTCGCTACAGACGCGCTCGACGCCTACGGTAAAGGGCGGAGGAGAGCCATCTTCCATGGTCACCTTGCCGCGTATGATGACGTAGTATGTGTCCGCGGATGTGGTTTCAATCAAACCGAAACCGGTAGCCAGCAATCCAACAGCTGCCAGCACGCGCGAGGGGAGCATATCGCCTCCTCAATAGACATACCACAATCAATCCTAAGAGGGCGGCAAAGCGGCGCCGGGTTTCACAGGACTTCCCCGCACCGCCCACAAGTCGACAGGCTGGAAACGCCTAGAAGGTCAGCCGGATGACGGCTTGACCCGAGCGCGGCCCTGGACATGCCGTGACGCCAAATGCCGGCTGCGGGTTCATGCATCCGCCGTTGGTGTACGGTACATAACCGTAACCTCCTGACAGGCTGCCGTTATTGTTGTTCGCCGGAGGGGTGGCGGGGTTAGTTCCGTTACCGACAGTCGGCTGGGAATAGAACAGCCGGTTGAAGACATTCTGGAATTCGACGCGGAACTGCAAGTTGGCCCGCTCCTGGATGCGGAAGTTCCGGCCGAAACTC